>NZ_JBSFPX010000150.1:0-19356 GCF_053588415.1 Mycobacterium sp. NPDC003449 | reverse complement strand
GGGTGTGCGGGAGTTGGACATCACCGACTTCACCAACCGCGAGTACAACCACTACCCGCTGTCCGTGCAGGCCGTTCCGGGGCATGCCGCAGGTCGAGGCGATGGGCTACCGGATCGACATGGTGGTCACCGGCGCCAAGGGCCGGCTGGCGATCGAATGCGATGGCGACTTTTGGCATGGGCCAGAGCAATACGAGAATGATCTGGCGCGGCAACGTGAATTGGAACGGTGCGGGTGGGAATTCCACCGCATCCGCGAGTCGATGTTCTACGCGGACATGCCGGGCACCCTGCAGGGACTGCGAGACACGCTCGACGAGCTCGATATTCGGACCGCGTACTGGATCGAGGTTGGCTTCGAGGATGGCGACGAACTTGATGAATCCGAAGACATGGGCGAAGAGTCGCACGACGACACGGAACCCGAGGTAGTCGAGATGGTGTCGCTGGATTGGCTCGACGTCGCGTTCATCGTCGATGACGACGACTTCGATGTCGTGGACATCGACGAGTGCGGAGGGGGAGCGCTCGCGTCATACACAGCGTTCAATGACTCTCTGCCGCCTATCCAGGACACGCCGTTGCCGGCCTTGGTTGCCAACATCGTTCGCATCGTCGAAGTAGAAGGGCCGGTGCTCGGACATCGGCTTCACGACGCATACCGCGATGCCTACGGCGGGCAACGTATCGGTAAAGCGGTTGCGCAGCAATTGAATCGAGCTATCCAATCCGCGGTGCGACGAGGACACATCATTGCGGACAATCCGCTCAATGAACCGGGCGTCAAGCCACGGACCTTCCGTGTCCCGTCGCAACCCGAGGTGGTGCTCCGGGTACTTGGGCCGCGTACGCTGAACCTGGTGCCGCCAGCGGAACTCGCTGCACACCTTGCGGAATTCGCGGCGCTCGACGATCTGTCGGATGACGAAGTGTTCCGCGCGGTCCTTGACATCCTCGGGTTGAAGCGGCTGACCGACAACGTGCGGCAGGTGCTCAGTGATGCGTCGAAGTTGGTGTCTGATCTGCCGAGTCGGGAACCTCAATCCTGCGCAGGGGATGCTGAGTATGTGTGGGGGTGACGTCAACCCCACCCCGCCATTGGGCAACGCGTCCATTGACACGGGTCGAGCCGGATCTAATGAACGACAACATTCCGAGTCGTTGGCCAAGGCGGTAGAGGTTCGCGCCGCGCACGCAAACTGCGCAAGGTTGTCGCACGTGTCACCTAGGCTGTGTGCGCACGCTCCGAATAGGATAAAAATGTCCTTGACCTGCGGTAATGTGAGACCGCGCCACTATAATCGAAAACAATCGCCAATGGGCGGTGTGAGGCCGGAGGGGATCTATTTGAACATGAGCGAGCTGCCGACTGACTACCCCGCCAACATTCATACGAGGGTGGTGACGTGGTAGTGGCTCCTGCAACGGGGGAGGCTCAGCGCGCCGAACTCCACAAGACGATCTGGCGCATCGCCAACGATCTTCGTGGCGCTGTCGACGGCTGGGACTTCAAGAGCTATGTCCTCGGTATGTTGTTCTACCGATTCATCTCCGAGAATCTCACTATGTACCTGAACCAACTGGAGCGCGACGCCGGTCAAGATGATTTCGATTACACCGAGCTAAGTGACAAGAGTGCCGAGTTTGGTCGGGAGGAGACGGTCAAGGAGAAAGGCTTCTACATTCTCCCGAGCGAGCTGTTCGCCAATGTCTGCGCGCGGGCGGCAAGGGACGAGAACCTGAACGAGACACTTCAAAAAGTCTTCAAGAACATTGAAGGTTCCGCTGTCGGCGCTGATAGCGAAGACGACCTGAAGGGTCTGTTCGATGACCTGGATGTCAATAGCCCCAAACTCGGCAATACCGTAGCCAAGCGCAACGAGAAACTCGTCAAATTACTAGACGCCATCGACAATTTGCCGCTCGGAAACTTCGAGGACAACTCGATCGATCTTTTCGGCGACGCCTACGAGTACCTCATGCAGATGTACGCCTCTCAAGCTGGCAAGTCCGGTGGTGAATACTACACGCCCCAGGAAGTCTCAGAACTACTGGCGCGCATTACGGTGGTTGGCAAGAAGTCGGTTAACAAGGTCTACGACCCCGCATGTGGCTCCGGCTCGCTGCTCCTGAAGTTCGCAAAGGTGCTCGGTAAAGACAAAGTGCGCCAAGGATTCTTCGGTCAGGAGGTAAATCTCACTACGTACAACCTGGCTCGCATCAACATGTTCCTGCACGACATCAACTACGAAAAGTTCGACCTCGCGCACGGTGATACGCTCCTCGACCCGGCGCACTGGGATGACGAGCCTTTCGAGGCGATCGTCTCTAACCCGCCATACTCGATCAAGTGGGAGGGCGATGCTAATCCGCTA
Organism: Mycobacterium sp. NPDC003449; assembly: GCF_053588415.1. Classification (NCBI taxonomy): domain Bacteria; kingdom Bacillati; phylum Actinomycetota; class Actinomycetes; order Mycobacteriales; family Mycobacteriaceae; genus Mycobacterium; species Mycobacterium sp. NPDC003449. Next base: position 16,981 of record NZ_JBSFPX010000150.1, on the reverse strand, counting down.
CTGATCAACGATCCTCGCTATGCCCCAGCTGGCGTGCTCGCGCCAAAGTCGAAGGCCGACCTCGCCTTCACGATGCACATCCTGTCGTGGCTGGCGGTGAACGGTACAGCCGCGATTGTCGAGTTCCCCGGCGTCCTCTATCGAGGCGGCGCGGAGCGTAAGATTCGCAGGTACCTGATCGACAACAATTACGTTGATGCGGTCATCCAGCTCCCGCCGGATCTGTTCTTTGGTACTACCATCGCGACCTGCATTATCGTGCTCAAAAAGTCGAAAAAAGATAATGGAGTGTTGTTCGTAGACGCATCAACGGAATTCAAGCGCGTTGGCAATAAGAACAAGCTTCTTCCAGATAACCAGCAGCACATTCTCGATGCTCTTGCCGCACGTGAAGGCGTTGACCACGTAGCGAGGCTTGTGCCGAACGAGGATGTCGCTGCGAACGACTACAACATCGCAATATCTTCTTATGTCGGACAAAAAGACACTCGAGAAATTGTTGACATCTCCGAACTCAATGCCGAGATTGGCCGTATCGTCGCCCGCCAGCAACAACTTCGCACTGCGATCGACGACATCGTCGCCGACCTAGAGGGTGCGAAGTGAGCGACCTCCGCGAACTTGTCACAAAGTTGGCGCCCAACGGCGTCCAGTTCAAGTCGCTCGCTGAGTTGTGCACGGTTTTTAATGGCTATGCCTTTAAGTCGACACTTTTCAATTCAGAGGGAATCGGCCTTCCGATTATCCGCATCCGAGACGTAAACACCGGTTTTTCCGACACATTTTATTCGGGTGAGTTTGACGATCGGTGGGTAGTCGAGAACGACGATATCCTCATTGGGATGGATGGTGACTTCCGAGCAAGTCGTTGGAAACATGGGCGAGCGCTCCTGAATCAGCGAGTGTGCCGTCTCCAAGAGTTCTCCGATGAGTTGCTGCCGGGTTTCATTTACTATCAGATTCAGGAAGAGCTCAATCGAATTCACTCATCAATTAGCGGGTCCACAGTTAAACACCTTTCATCCCGAGAATTGGAGCGTGCACAAGTTCCGGTGCCGCCCCTACCAGTGCAGCGGGAGATCGTGCGAGTACTGGACCGGTTCACGGAGTTGGAAACAGAGCTGGAGACCGAGCTCAGGACGGAGCTCGAAGCTAGACATGCTCAATATGCCCAATATCGAGATGCGCTTCTGCGCTTTGAGGATACTGACTGCGAATGGCTGACGCTTAGCGAGGTGGCGATCGAATTTGGCCGAGGAAAGTCCAAACATCGTCCGCGTAACGACGAGAAGTTGTACGGCGGTCGCTACCCGTTTATCCAGACTGGGGACGTTAGAAATAGCGGCCACCTGATAACCGAGTATACGCAAACTTATAACGAACAAGGCCTAGCCCAGAGCAAGCTCTGGCCGCGGGGGACGATATGTATCACGATTGCCGCTAATATCGCCGAAACGGGAATACTTGACTTTGATGCCTGTTTTCCTGACAGCGTTATCGGTGTCGTTGTAGATCCCGAAAAGACTTCTCATTATTATGTGGAGTATCTGCTGCAGTCACTTAAATCTAATTTGGCTGCGAAAGGACAAGGGAGCGCGCAGGCGAACATCAATCTTGCGACGTTCGAGAACGAGCGTTTCCCCTTCCCTTCCCTCGAAGAACAGGAACGCATTGTAGAAATCCTCGATCAGTTTGACGCGCTGGTGAGCGACCTCTCTAACGAGCTGTCTGCCGAACTCAACGCCCGCCGCAAGCAATACGAGCACCACCGCGACCGCCTGCTGACTTTCAAGGAGTTGACCGTATGACCGGCGGCAAAGCCGTCCACTACGACGCGATCGCGGTCTCTTCCGAGAGCACGGTCGTCGCGGAATTCGTACCTGACGGGATGGCAGCTGACTCTTACCAGTCGGAGGCCGACCTTGAACGTGGCTTCATCAAGATCCTGCAGTCGCAGGAGTACGAGTACCTTTCGATCACAGACGAACTCGACCTGGTCGCTAACCTTCGTGCGAATCTTGAAGCACTGAACGGTATTACGTTCACTGACCCCGAGTGGAAGCAATTTTTCACCGAGAAAATTGCTGGTGCGAACGAAGGTATCGAGGACAAGGCCGTCCGTATCCAGGAAGACTACGTCCAGATCCTGACACGCGATGACGGCTCGACGAAGAACATCAAGCTGATCGACAAGGCGAACATCCACAACAACAAACTGCAGGTCATCAATCAGTACGAGGTCGGTCAGGGCGAGGGGGGCGCCAAGTACGCTAACCGATACGACGTGACGGTGCTCGTCAACGGCGTGCCGATGGTGCACATCGAGTTGAAGCGGCGCGGTGTCGCTATTCGCGAGGCGTTCAACCAGATCAACCGCTACCAGCGGGATAGTTTCTGGGCCGGCGCTGGTCTGTTCGATTATGTGCAGCTATTCGTCATCAGCAACGGCACGCATACGAAGTACTACAGCAATACGACGCGTCGCCAACACATCAAGGAAGCCGTCGGATCATCGAAGGTCAAGAAGACCAGCAACTCGTTTGAGTTCACGTCATGGTGGGCGGATGCGGCCAACAAGCCGATTCAAGACCTAACCGCCTTCGCAACAACGTTTTTCGCGCGGCACACACTGCTAAACATCCTGACGAAGTACTGCGTCCTCACTGCCGACCGGCTGCTGCTGGTCATGCGCCCGTATCAGATCGTTGCAACCGAGCGAATCCTGCAGAAGATCGATATCTCGACCAACTACAAGCACCTCGGCACCCTCTCCGCCGGTGGCTACATTTGGCATACCACCGGCTCCGGCAAGACTCTGACCTCCTTCAAGACAGCCCAACTTGCATCGAAGCTCACCAGCGTCGACAAAGTGCTCTTCGTGGTCGACCGCAAGGATCTCGACTACCAGACGATGCGCGAGTATGACCGGTTCGAGAAGGGTGCTGCGAACTCCAACACCTCGACCGGGGTGCTAAAGAAGCAGCTCGAAGACCCGAGCGCCAACATCATCATTACGACGATCCAGAAGCTCGCGACGTTTATCAACGCGCCTGCGAACAAGAACCACGCGATCTTTAGCGGGCACGTCGTGATCATCTTCGACGAGTGTCACCGATCGCAATTCGGCGATATGCATCAGGCCATCATGAAGGCGTTCAAGCGCTACAATCTGTTTGGCTTCACGGGTACACCGATCTTCGCCGTGAATTCGGGCACAGGCGGCAACCCACAGCTTCGCACGACACCCCAAGCGTTCGGCTGCTACTGGCATGGCGATCCGCGCAACTGCCCTGCTGAGCAGCATTCGACAGCGGCGCACACCTACACGATTGTCGATGCGATCAACGACAAGAACGTGCTGCCGTTCCGCATCGACTACGTCAACACCGTCAAGATGCCAGCGGGCATCAAGGACAAGCAGGTGTCTGCCATCGACACCGAGAGGGCTCTGCTGGCATCTGAGCGTGTGCGTCAGGTCGTGGAGTACACGCTGGAGCATTTCGATCAGAAAACGAAACGCGCTCAACATTATTCGCTCGGTGAGCGTCGCGACCACGGCTTCAATGCACTGTTCGCCACCGCGTCGATTGAGGCTGCGCGCATTTACTACAACCAGTTCGCCATCCAGCAGGAAGACCTGCCGCCGGACAGACGTCTCAAGGTCGGGTTGATCTACTCGTATGCCGCCAACGAGGCCGTTGAGGATGGGGTGCTTGATGAGGAAGAATTCGAGACAGGACAGCTCACCTCGTCCGCTCGCGAGTTCCTAGAAGACGCAATCCAGGACTACAACGACCTGTACGGCACCAGTTTCGACACGTCCAGCGACAAGTTTCAGAACTACTACAAGGACCTGTCGCTCCGGTTGAAGAACCGCGAAATCGACCTTGTGATCGTGGTCAACATGTTCCTCACGGGCTTCGACGCCACGACGCTGAACACTCTGTGGGTCGACAAGAACCTGCGATCCCACGGCCTCATTCAGGCGTACTCACGTACGAACCGAATCCTGAACTCGGTCAAGACATACGGCAACATCGTCAGCTTCAGAGACCTTGAGGAAGAGACCAACGACGCCATCGCGCTTTTCGGCAACAGGGATGCGGGCGGCATCGTGTTGCTTAAGCCGTATGCCGAGTACTACGGCGAGTACACCGACAAGGTCACCGAACTGCTCCAACGGTTTCCGTTGGGGGAGCAGATTGTTGGCGAGAGCGCACAGAAAGCGTTTATTGCGCTGTTCGGGCAGATCCTGCGCCTGCAGAACATTTTGGTGTCATTCGATGACTTCGCGGGCAACCAGATCCTGACCGACCGCCAGGCTCAGGACTACCGCAGCGTCTACCTCGGCCTGTACGCCGACTTCCGCAGCGACGCGAATGTCGACAAAGAGTCGATCATCGACGACGTTGTGTTCGAAATCGAGCTCATCAAGCAAGTCGAAATCAACGTCGACTACATCCTGATGCTCGTCCACAAGTACCGTGAGGCGAAAGGTGACGGCGACGACAAGGAGATTCGCGCCGAGATCATCCGGGCCGTCGATTCCAGCCCGAGCTTGCGGAACAAGAGAGATCTCATCGAGGACTTCGTCGACTCAATCTCCACCACTGGCGCGATCGACGAGGAGTGGCAGAACTACGTGGCTGCACGTAAGACAGCCGAGCTTGATCGGATCATTTCCGAGGAGAACCTCAAACCTGACGAGACTCGCGAGTTCGTCGAGACAGCCTTCCGCGATGGTGCGATTCAGGCGACCGGTACGGCGATCATCAAGGTGTTGCCACCTGTCTCGCGCTTCACCGCTGGCGGTGGTCACGGCGAGAAGAAGCAGCGGGCACTCGAAAGGCTCGCCGAATTCTTTGAGAAATTCTTCGGATTGGGCTCGGGCAGAGGGCTCGTTGATGACTAGTGAAAACGAGGCTTCCGCACCAAATACCAGCTATCCGCTGTGGTCAGACGAGCCCACCGCTCGCGACTTACTGTCGTTCGACGCCGTTGCGGCAACTGTGGTGGACGCGGTCCTTGACGACAAGCTCGACCCGATAGCACTCGGGCTGTCGGGCTCATGGGGTAGCGGTAAGACCAGTGTTCTGGAACTCGTGAACGCGCAGCTTGAGGCGCGAAATGCGAATGCCGAGGACGGCCACATTCTTGTGATCTCAACTCAACCGTGGCGATATGACCCGGCGGTTGGCCCCAAGGAGAGCCTCATTGCGGAGGTACTTGATGCGCTTGGCGGCGAGATCAAGCCAGGGACCGGCGAGAAAGCCAAAGATATTCTCGGCAAGCTTGTTGGTCGGGTGAACTGGTCCAAGGCATTCAAGATCGCCGCGAAGGCCGGTGTGGCGCTGCAGTTGCCGTCGATCGATGACTTACTCGGTCTCATCAAGGAGGACCCGGGCAATGTCGAATCCCCAGATCGGGGCTTGGCTGGGTTTCGCGAGGACTTCGCATCACTGTTGGCTTCTGATGAGCTCAAGCACATTTCGCGCACAGTTGTCCTCGTCGATGACCTTGATCGCTGCCTGCCCGAGACCGTAGTTGAGACACTGGAGGCGATTCGGCTATTTCTGTCCACCGAGGGCATGTCTTTCGTTATCGCCGCCGACGAGGATCGGGTTGCAGACGCAATCCAGCAACGACTGGGCACCTCCGGTGAAGGCGCCAACGGCGTTGAATCACCAGCTCGGCTCTACCTCCACAAGATTGTGCAGACGACGGTCCCGCTTCCCGCACTGAGCCAGTTCGATACCAATGCCTACCTATTCCTGTTGCTTGCGGAGCGGGACATTCAGCCGGACGTCTTCGACAAACTTGTTGACTCCTCGGCCAGCCTTCGTCTGCAGAGTGGTTCACTCGACGAACTGGAGATTCCGAGCGAAGTCGATGTAACCTCCCAACTGGCCACAGCCTCTCGGCTAACCCCGATGCTCTACGAAAAATTTCGGGGTAACCCGCGGCGGATCAAGCGCTTTCTCAATGATCTACACGTTCGCCAATCCGTGGCCCAACGCCGCGGTATCACGCTTTCCTCGGACGCCGTCGCCAAGCTGATGATGTTGGAGCGTTTGCTTCCCGACGACTTCGCGGTCGTGCTCGAATGGCTTGCAACGAATCGGCTGCGCAATAAGCTCGAAGCCCTTGAGAAACTCGCCAACGAACCGGACATCCCTACGGAAGAGCAGACCACTGACGAGGTTCCCGACCAGGGTTCAGCGAAGGGCAAATCCGCCCAAAAGATTGACAGCCCGCCCGTAGAGCCAACTGGTGATACCGACTTCTCCGACACCCTGCAGCGTTGGGCGAAACTACCGCCGCGCCTCAGTGATGCCGATGTATCAAGCTACCTCGTTTTGGCGGCATCGTTCGAGGGCAAGCAGCTTATCAACGAAGGGCTGCCTGAGCGCCTACGTGACGTTGCCAGCGCCCTGATCTCGTCCACCAAGGTCGATCGCGACGGTGTCACCGATGACAACCTCAAGGCGCTCAACGTGACCGATGCGAGGACGCTCATTACACATCTCGGGGGTCTGACGCGGGACCAACCCTCCATCCAGCGCTACTCGGTCGCTGGCATGCTGCGCCTCGCGCGCAATCACCCAGGCAACGAAGATGTCGTGATAGCCGCGTTGAAGTTGCTCCCCGCCGCGGACGTCACCGTTCCCAGCGTCATGCTGCTCAATCCAGAATCGTCGGAGTATGAGGCTGTACTTTCCACCTGGGATGCCTCCAACACTTCTCAACAGGTGAGGCAAGCGATCACGGCTGTTCGATCCGGTTGGAGCGGAAGCAGTGGGAACTAGCGGGGCTTTCGGCGGGAGCGGCGGCAAAGCTGCGAAGGACCTACGCGACTCAATCGCTGACTGGCTTGATGATGCGCCAGTTTCGGAATCACACACACGAGCGGATGCGACGGACCCCGATGGTGGCGACGGTACGTCGGGAGTGCCCGGGGCGGACGGCCAACCCGGCCAAGCAGGATCGCCACCTACAGGCATGGATCTGCGGCCGATAATTCGAATCTTGACAGGCGGCGGTCGTGGTGGCGACGGTCCTGGAGGTGGTGGCGGATCTGCCCGCGCGGGTGGTAGCGCTGGCGGATCGGGTAGATCCGGCGGCGGCGCCCAGCGCTCGCTGGGTGCCACATCACGGGCGGCTGGCCGCGCCGGAGCGTTGGCCCGGGCCTACGTCTCGGGTGATCGTGTCGCGCTGGAGACCGCAGGCCTGGACTACGATGCCCTTCTTGCTCTCGGCGACGTCGTCAGCATCGGCACCAAGATCGTTGAGGCGGCCTTTGAGACGCGTGCCGACAGCACGATCGAGGATGCAGAAAATCGCGAGATCGTTGCCGATATCGTGACGTGGATCCTCGACCATCCCAAGGCCCAGCAACCTACCCCCGAGGAAATCGTCCGCAAGTCCATCGAAACGATCATCGCGGACACGGTGCTGACTGAGGCCGGGGACCGAATTCGCCAAGAACGATCGAGGGAGAAGCGTCAGGCAGCTGAGCTGGAAATCCGTGAGGCAGCCGAGGTATACGCCAGCCAGGTGACGCTCACCAACACGGGCGCATCAGAGCGGGAGATGGCTACGGCCATCGAGGGCGGCATCCGCGAGCTTGGCAAGATCTTTGGGGGCGAGAAGTGACGGACTTCTTGCTCACTATTGATGAGGAGATGGCTGTGGGCGCCGCGGACTTCGACGAAGTATTTCTCTGGACACGCTCTGCCCCTTCAACTTTCACTGGCGCGCTCGACCCTCGCCTGGAAGCATTCGGTCCGGTGCGCCCGGAGAACGTTGACTTCGTCAGACTTGCTCTCGGCGTCTTCTCAGCAGATCGGTCTGTTCGGCGTGCATCCCGCGGCGCCGACTGGAATGCTCGCGATATCACGCTGACGGTCGAAGTCGGCACCCCAAGCACGTGGCAGGAGCAAGCTGCCGAACTGGCTGAGGTTGTTGGCTTCCTGACTGGCGATCGTTGGTCGTTCGTTTTTACCCAGGCACCGGCCAACGAGTCTGACAGGCAACTGCCGATCGATCCACCGCCCACTACAACCGCTCTGCTGAGCGGTCGAGCTGATTCCGCTACTGGGGCGCTCGTCACTGCCTTGGACATACCAGAGGGCGCAACACTCCAGTTGGTGTCTCACTTCAGTGCCAACGCGGTCTCGCCATTCCAAACCGACCTCGTGAAGCGCCTTCAACAGCTGGCACCGGGCCGAGCAATCGTCCATCGGCAGAACAACCTGAACCGCCGTGCGAGGCGGCCAGGCGGATCTCGATTTCCAAGCGAGTCGTCGAGTCGATCCCGATCGCTCTTATTCCTGGCACTTGGTCTGGCTGTCGCGGAACCGTCGGGCCAGACGCTATTAATCCCTGAGAACGGCTTTGCCTCGCTCAACCCGCCGCTGGGTGCGGAGCGACGGGGCGCACTCTCGACGCATACTACGCATCCCCGCTTTCTGCGTGAGCTCGAGGGCATACTTGCGAAAGTGGGTGCACACGGGGCGATACAGAACCCATTCGAGTCGATGACCAAAGGCGAGATGTTCGGCGAGGTTGCACGGCGGATCGGGAAGACGGAGGCGTCAAACTATCTGAGTGCCACCAACTCTTGCTCGCACACAGATGCTCGTTACAGCGGCGCATCGGCCGGGGCCCAGTGTGGCGTTTGTTTCGGCTGTCTGATGCGACGTGCGTCCTTCCACGCGGCAGAGATTGAGGACCGGACAGAATATCTCTGCAACGACCCAGCGAACCGCTTCGCGGAGTTTGTCGCTCAGAAGTCGATAGTTGAGGCTATGCGCGACTTTGCGACCGAGGACCCGAAACCGAGCATGGTCATGACGATGTCGCTGCCGAGCGACTATGCGCCGGGAGCGGCGTTGGATCTCTGTCAGCGCGGCATCGCCGAACTGAGGGGTTTCCTGCCATGAGCCGGGTGCTGCCACCACTGGACATGCACGCGCACGTCGACCCTGGCGTATCTCCACGTTCGCTAGAGCAACTCGGTGCTGTTGTCTTTGTCGCAACGCGTTCACTTGACGAGTATCAACAGGCCAGCAGCCGTACGGACGCGGTGACCGTGTGGGGCGTCGGATGCCATCCGGGAATTGCTGCTGCTCAGGCCGCATATGACGAGGCTCATTTTTCTGCTGCGCTTGCTGCCACCGCCTACGTGAGCGAAGTGGGCCTAGATGACAGTTCGGCTGTCCCGATCGATCGGCAAGTAGAAGTCTTCGGGTCGATCCTGGCGCAGGTGTCAAACAGACCCAGGCTCATCTCGATTCACAGCAAACGGGCGACAACCCGCACGATCGATCTGATCGAGCATTCAGGCGTGCGTGGGTCAATCCTTCATTGGTGGCTCGGGTCAGTGTCCGACACGCGACGCGCAATAGACCTTGGGTGCCTATTCTCGATCAATCGGAGCATGGACGTTGCACGGCTGCTGAAAGCCGGCGTACCCCTGAACTGCCTTCTTCCGGAAACAGATCACCCGAGTGGCAACCGAGGAGGCGATGGTCCATGTCAGCCTGGTTGGACCATTGATGTCGAGAAAGCAGTGGCGACAAGCTACGGGGTCGGTGTGGATGAGGTTCGGCAGTATTTCTGGGACACACTTGTGCGTGAAGTCGACCGATGCGGCGTAGTCGACTTGATGCCACCCGTCGTACAAGCGATGCTCCGTCAAGCCCGCAGCACGCGTTCGGCGTGAAGGCATCTCGGGATGCTCTGGGGTTCAGTACCTTCGTTCCTGCGGGCGCACCGTCACCCAGAACCAGATCCCGCCAGCTCAGGCCCGTCCCCCGAAACCCCACCACCCCGGGAGACTCAGCCCGACATTCGCGCACGGGGCAATATCCCGTCGTATCGCAATGGCATGGGTTGGAGCTCACCTTGCCCAGGGCTAAGGAGTGGGGGACGTGAATGATCTTGATCGGCTGCTAACGGCGTGTGACGTGCTGGGCAGCCCTGAACGCTGGTTCCGTCCCGATGGATATCACGACGGGCTGGCCTTGTGCATCATCGATTCGATCCAGTCGACCGGCTCCCACTACTCCAGTGTTCTCAACGTCGTCGGCCGCTACCGCAAACATCGAGGTGATGCGGCGACGACTGACGGAACAGCGGAACTGCTCGCTACATTTGACGACTTCGGCGGCGTCGACGGCTGGGTAGCCGAGATCGGCAACCAGAAGCCGGCCTCGACCCGTAAAGGCACGTCGCTGAAAGCCGCTGTCATCCAACAGGTCACGCGCAATCTTCACGACAACGGTGTCCGCACCACCGATGACCTGCGAGCCCGCGGCGCCCTGGAACCCGGCAACGAGGCCCGACGACGGGCCACCAAGAAGCTGTGGACCGGCGTCGAAGCGCAATCGTCCGGGATCACCTGGAATTACGGGCTCATGCTCGCCGGCCTGCCGGGTGTCAAGGCCGACCGCATGGTGGCCCGATTTGTCAGTCGGGCACTCGGCGGTGTGGAGCTGTCACCGGAGGCCGCCTCATCCCTTGTCCGCCAGGCAGCACTGCGGATGGAAGTGTCCGCAACCGATCTCGATCACGCCATCTGGCGCAAGGAATCGGGCCGTCCGGTGTCGGTCGATCCGGATGACGAGCAGCAGCCGGTTCTCGAAGACATCGACGACGTGGACAACCGAGACCTCAACGCGCGATGACCTCCCTCATCGCGTGGCTCGACGCGTCGAGCGAGGATCAGCGGCGGATGCGCGAAATCGTCAACCTGTTCAGCGAACGGGAAAGCCGCGACGAGCTCGGTATCGGCCAGGTCCGCGACGCACTCAGCGACTTGCTGTGGCCGGGCACCTCGACCCTGTTCACTCGCGCCCGGTACTTCCTGTTCATCCCGTGGTGCTACCGCGCCGCCGCCGAGACCCACCACGACGCCGAGAAAGCGACCGCGCTCGCCGACCGCCACGAACGCCGCCTCATCCGCGGGCTTCTCGACGCCGGTGAGAAGGACGGGGTGGTTGGTGCCACGGTCGGTGTGGCACTGAAGAACTTGCCGTCGGCGCTCTACTGGGGAGGCATGCGTGTGCACGGCGTCCTCAATGACCCTACCCTGAGCCGCGAGGACGCCATCGTTGCGGAGGTCGACCGGGTTCGCGCCCGCCGCCCCGCCAGCACCGACTACGAGGACGATGCGGCGGTATGGCACGCCGGGGCGTTTCACGCTACGTTGCCGCCGGTGCCGCCCGGCTTCCCGGCCGAGGTACCGGACGGGTTCGCCCTTCCCCTCAGCGAAGCAGCCTGGCTGCGTGACCGGATGCTGGCCAGCGCGCCCGACACGATGCTCGAATATGCCCTGCACCATCGCCCCGACACCAACAGCACGGTGCCCTGGAAAGACTCGGTGCTCATGTCGGCTGACGGCGAGCGCAGAAAGGTGCTCGACGACGCGCGTCGCTTCTCCATCCTGATGAACAGCGCCTCCCTGCTGTACAACCTGCTGCTGGCGGAGGCATACGAGCAGGAAGGCTTCGATCGCGTGGAGAACCCGGTCGAGCAGTACCGGCAGAAGCTGGACGAATGGGCAAGCCAATCCACCGTGCAGGACGACATCAACACCTGGAACATCGCCGAATTCTGGAGCCGCGTCCTCACCCAGAACCCTGCAGTTAACCTGCGGTCCCGCCGATTCATCGACGACTGGCTCGGCCTGCTCGCCTCCAACGACCTTGCCGCGCTCGCAGACAATGACGAGGTGCGGGCGTTCATCCGCCGCCGGGAGGGGGAGCACAAACGCTCCCAGGCGAGGCTGGTGAACAAGCGCCTGCTTCAAGCCTGGCTCGGATCCTCGGGGAGCAGCCAGCTGGTGTACCGCTGGACTCAACTTCGGCCTGTGCTCCGCGACATCCACGACGGGTTGGAGCGCGCCGATGCTTGAGCCGGATTCGCGTGCCGCGCTGACCGAGCAGCTTCGCCCACCCAGTGGATTTCAGCTCGAACACGCCGTCGCGACCACCTTCACCCTCGACCTGACCGCCGCCCTGTCGATCCCGCTTGCCTTTGCGGCACATCGAGTTCGGGAAAGCCGCGACCCGATCGCAATCCTGGACGCGGTCCGCCGCGCGGCCGACAAGATTGACGTGTTCGCACAGGCCGGCCAGGTCGCTGAGCCGCGAATTACATCCGACTTGTTCGCCCTGCTCGAACCGATGATCCATCCTGTGCAAGCGCCCCGCCGGAACCTGCTCTTCCACCCGAAGGTTTGGGTTTTGGAGTACGCCAACGGTGATGTGCGCACCTACCGAATGCTCTGCGCGAGCCGCAATCTCACCAACGACCGAAGTTGGGACCTGGTCGTGCGGCTCGACGGCCTCGCCACCGAGAAGCTGACGGAGCAGAGCGCACCGCTCGCCGCATTTGTGCGCGCCCTACCGGCGATGGCCGTACAACCGCTGGCGCCATCTCGCGTCGCCCGGAACGCCGCGCTCGCGGACGCCGTGGCCACCGTCGAGTGGGAGCGTCCGACGGACGTGCGGTCGCTGCGGTTTCACCCATTCGGTGTCCCGGAGATTCCGACGCGTCCGGCGCACGAACTTTTCTCCGGTGTGCGACATGGCATCATCTCGCCGTTCGTCAGCGACGACGGCATCGCCCGGATCCTGCCACCGCAGTCAAACGTGACGACCGTCCTGGCCCGGCGCGAACAACTCGACCGGCTCAGTACGGCAACGTTGAGCCGCATCGAGGGACTGGTCCTTGACGACGCCGCCAATGACGACGCCACCGCCGAGGAGGCAGTCTCGGAGTCGCCAGCGGACGGGACCGTTCGTCTAACCCCCGCCGAATCACTTGCCGGTCTGCACGCGAAGGCCTATGTCGTTGACCGGCAGTCGGGCTCGCACCTCTATCTGGGGTCGGCCAACGCGACCGCACCCGCGTTCGGCGGTAACGTGGAGCTGCTCGTCGAGTTCGAAGGCCCACGTACCAAGCTGGGGGTGGCGGCACTCCTTGGCGAACAATCGCCGCTGCGAGCACTCACGATTCCCTACCAACCCGCCGGCGGTGCGGACACCCCGGCAGACGAGCTGGCGAATCATACGCTCGAACAGGCTCTGCGTGAACTGGCGTCCCGCCGATACTTCGCGCAGGTTGAGTCCGAGGAAACCGAGGGTGTCGACGCGATTGAGGACGGAAATGGCCCCATCCCGCAGTATCGGATTCGCCTGACCGCAGACGCCGCGGTGCGCGTGCCAGACGGGATGAACGCTCGGGTTTCCTTGTTGACGCGCCCCGCCAACACCGCGGACGTCCCCGGCGCACCTGTCCAATTCGACCGCCTCGCCCTCACCGACATCACCCCGTTCGTCGTCCTCCGAATCACCGACCACCGCGATGTCACGGCATCCACTGTTGTCGCGGCAACCCTCGACGGCGACATTCCTGGCCGGCAGGACGCCGTCATCGCCCGTCAGCTGGCGGACCGCTCGGCGTTCATGCGGCTGTTGGCGCTGCTGCTCGCCCTCGAAGGCGGAGACGGTGCAATGGGCTTCGATCGACTGGGCTTCGCGGCCGAGGCCTGGGCTGAAGACGGCAGCGGCCTGTTCGAGACTTTGGTGCGCGCGATCGGCGTCGAACACGGCGGCCTGGCCGATGTCCGGCGGATCGTGGAACACGTGCGGGAAGCGGAGAAGCGACGCAGCGATGGCGGACCGTCCGTGCTTCCCGGCGGATTCGATGAACTGTGGGAAGCGGTCTGGGACGCCTATTCCGCGAAAGCGGAGGTCACGCGATGAAAAGTGACGAAGTCGAGCGGATCCTCGCTGGCCTCAAAGGCTTCCAACGAGACGCCGTCGAGCACGTTGTTGATCGCCTGTACAGACCGCAGGCCTCCAGCGGGCGGTTCCTGGTCGCCGACGAGACTGGGCTCGGCAAAAGCATCATCGCGCGAGGCGTCGTCGCGGCCACCATCGCCGAACTGCAGGATGCGGCTCACGTCGACCGTATCGACGTGGTCTACATCTGTTCCAGCACCGACCTCGCCAAGCAGAATCTGCAGCGCCTCAACGTGACCGGAGACCCTCTCGTCAGCATCACCAGCCGATTGACGCTGCTGGCGCTGGACAGTGGGCGGTTGGCTTCCGACGCGATGCTCGACGGCAAGAAGGTGAATCTCGTATCCTTCACCCCCGGAACTTCTTTCGAGATGGGGTGGCAGACGGGTTCGCAGGAAGAACGTCAACTGCTGCACATTCTCCTCAACGGAATGACGTGCTCCGATTCGGAATCCGAGCGCGCGTCAGCCCTGTTCTTTCAAGGTCAAGTGCGGAATTTGACAGACTTCCAAACAGGTATCGCACGAATGCGGGGGCTGCTCGGAGCGGGGCCTGATGCTGTGATCCTGCACGAGTTCTGCGAATCAATCGAGGCCAGCGGTCTGCGTCGTGAGTTCGACACCGTCCGCGATCGGCTCAACGGGATGGACGAGATCCCCAGCGAGTTGAGGCCGGCGGTAAAAAGCATCACGTCTCGTCTTCGAGGCGCACTCGCGAAGGCCAGCGTGGAATCGCTGGAGCCTGACCTCGTGATTCTTGATGAGTTCCAACGCTTCCGGCATCTCATTGACCCCGCCAGCGACAACCCGGCGAGCGAGCTCGCGCACCATCTGTTCAACTACCGCCACGCGAAGGTCTTACTGCTCTCTGCGACGCCCTACAAGCCCTACACCACCGTGGCAGGGGATACCGAGGACGACCACTACCAAGACTTCATGACGACGCTGAGCTTCCTCACTGCCGGCGACTCGGCATCAATGGAACGGATCCGTACGGCGTTCCGCTGCTACCGTCAGGCAGTCGTCGCCGGCAAGAACGCGGACAATGAGGCTACCGAGTTGCGCAAAGCGCTGGTGCCTTTCATGAGTCGCTCTGAGCGTCCCCGGCTCGACGAGGGCCGCGATCTGCTGGTCCGGCGGGTGGTCAGCCGCGTGCCGACCCCAGACGATCTGCGCGGCTACGCGGCACTCCAAGCCTTTGCGCGAGAAGTCGATTCACCGGTGAGCCTGGACTACTGGAAGTCCATCCCATATTTCGGCAGCTTCATGGACGGATACCGGCCAGGGGAGCGGGCACGGCTGCAACTCGAGAGTGGCACCGCGACAACGGATCTGAGGTCGTGTATCGATCGGCTTCGCTTGATCGATGCACACGCCATTCGGGGCTATGAAGCTATCGATTACGGAAACGCACGGCTGCGGGCGTTCGCGGCCGAGACGATCGACAAGGACTGGTGGAAGCTGCTCTGGATCCCGCCGTCAATGCCGTACTTGGCGCCGGGTGGGGTGTTCGCCGAGTTTTCTGATGGTGCCGTCACAAAGCGGCTGATCTTTTCGGCCTGGTCGAGTGTCCCAACGTCAATCGCGAGTCTGCTGAGCTACGAAGCGGAACGGCAGATGGTCGCCCAATCCGGTTTGACAGAGAACACGGCGGAGGCGCGAAGGGCGGTGTCTACCCGGTTCGACTACGTGATGCGCGACGACCGAGCGGCCAGCATGTCGACGCTGGCGTTGTTTTGGCCCCATCCAGCACTCGCCGAAGCGGGTGACCCGCTGACTCTTTCGTCTGACAATCATCGGTTGATGAGTGCTGACGTCGCACGTGACCTGGTCGACCAGCGGCTGAGAACGGGCGACGCAGATTCGGATGCTGGGTCAACCGATGCGGTGTGGGAGTCGTTCTTTTCGTGGCCGGGCAGTTGGCCCGCAGGGGCGCATCGGCGTTCGGACGTCGCCGCGTATTGGCTGGCCGGAGGCGGCGACGCGACCAAGAAGTCGGAGGACTCCGATGCGGGACGCGCGATCAGACAGCACGCCAAGATCGCCCTCGACCGATCCGCCTCGCCGCATTGGCATCACGATCTCGCGCTGCTGGCACTGCACAGTCCTGGCAACGTGGCCTACCGGGCGCTTGGTCGAATCTGCGACGACATCGACCAAGAACTCCGAACAGCGTTATGGCAGACAGCCGCTCGGCTTGCCAACGGCATCCGAACACTGTTCAACCGCATGGACGTCATGTACCTGCTCGATCAGCTATACGGCCGGGATCAGCCGTATTGGCGGACAGTGCTTCAGTACTGCGCCGACGGAAACCTCCAGTCCGTGCTCGACGAGTACTGCTTTCAGCTGAAGCTCGAACTCGGCGGTTCACGTATTGACGCCAATGCGCTGAACAAGATCGCGGATCGGGCGATCGAAGCGCTGACTCTGCGGACGTCGCGCTACACCGCGCGTACTGCGGACGGTGAACTCGGGAAAATTCCCATCACCGTACGGTTCGCTCTCAGATACGGGAGTGCGGCAAAGGATGCGGAGAGCGTTCGAGCGCCGGAGGTTCGCAACGCGTTCAACAGTCCGTTCTGGCCGTTCGTGCTCGCCTCGACGAGCGTGGGGCAGGAGGGGATTGACTTCCACTGGTGGAGCCATGCCGTCGTGCACTGGAACTTGCCGTCCAACCCGGTCGACTTCGAACAACGCGAAGGCCGGGTGAATCGCTTTGGCGGGCACGCGGTTCGCAAGAACGTCGCTGCGGCACATGGCCGGCAAGCGCTGGCAGAAGCGCGGGCCGGGAAGCACCCGTGGCAGTGTGCCTTCGACGCGGCGGTCGACCGCCCGGAGCTCGGTGAGTTTTCGCCGTGGTGGATCTATCCGGGGGAGGCCCGGGTGGAGCGGATGATCGTGCACTTCCCCCTGAGTCACGAAGACGCGCAGTATGAGCGGCTCCGGGACTCCCTGACGCTGTATCGCATGATGCTTGGCCAGCCGCGGCAGGAGGACATGATGGAGTTGTTGCGTCAGCGGGGTGTAAGTGAAAGCCAGGTGGCGCAGCTTGACCTGCGGCCACCGGCCCGCCGGTGACATAACGTCGGGATGGCCGGTGAGGTACTCATCGCGGCACCATCAAAGCTTGGTGTTCACAGATCCCACACCTGATTCGGATCATCAAGG
>NZ_JBSFPX010000149.1:0-19402 GCF_053588415.1 Mycobacterium sp. NPDC003449 | reverse complement strand
GCCGGCTCCCCGTCTCGGGGGGGCCGCTCGTGTTGTTGTTCACCAACTCGCCTTCGCCCCCGGCCCCCAACCCGACCGACGGCGGCTAGCCGTGGACGCGCCGCCGTCCGGCCGATTCGGTTGGGTCGCTACCCGCCGTCTGTTCAGGCGGTCGGGGTCGCGCCGAGCACCCGCTGCAGGTCAGGCTTCATGGCCTGCAGCTGCTGGCCCCAGTAGGCCCAGTTGTGCGTACCGCTCTCCGGGAAGTTGAACACCGCGTTCTTGCCGCCCGCGGCGATGTACTTCTCCTGGAACGTCGAGTTGGTCCGGCAGACGAAGCCCTCCAGGAACTTCGCCGGCACATCGGTGCCGCCGAGCTCGCCCGGCTTGCCGTTACCGCAGTACACCCAGATGCGGGTGCCGTTGGCGGCGATCGTGCCGACGTTCTCGGTGGGGTCGTTGGCCTTCCAGGCGTTGCCCGGATCGCCCGTCTTGCCCCACATGTCATCGGCCTTGTAACCGCCGGCGTCACCCATCGAGACGTTGATCAGCATCGGCCACCAGCCCTCGGAAGGGTTCAACGTGCCCGACAGCGAGGCCGCGTAGACGAACTGCTGCGGGTGGCGGGCCGCCAGCATCAGAGCCGACGAACCGGCCATCGACAGACCGACCACGGCGGTGCCGTCGGCCTTGACGTCGCGGTTGGCCGCCAGCCACGCCGGCAGCTCCTGGGTCAGGAAGGTCTCCCACTTGTAGGTCTTGCAGCCGCCGTCCTTGCTGCCGCAGGCCGGCTTGTACCAGTCGCTGTAGAAGCTGGACTGGCCGCCGACGGGCATCACGACCGAAAGGCCGGAGTTCAGGAACCACTCGAACGTCGGCAGCTCGATGTCCCAGCCGCTCTGGTCCTCGCGAGCGCGCATACCGTCGAGCAGATAAACCGCGGGTGAACCCGGTCCACCGCTCTGGAATTCCACCTTGATGTCGCGGCCCATCCCGGCCGAAGGAACCTCCAGATACTCAACCGGCAAGCCGGGCCGAGACCAGGCTCCAGCGATCGCCGAGCCGCCCACGACGCCTACCAGGCCAGGCAGCACGGCCGCTACCGCGGCCGCAACCGTCAGCCGGCGCGACAGACCTGCCGCTGCGCCGCGCATCTTCCCAACGAACTTCATTCCGCTCCCTATCGATCTCTGTTCTGACATGGTTCACAAGCCGATTCACCCCGACCACTCGGCTCACGTGCCCGTGTAGTCAACCACACGCGCCCGCGACATCTCTTATCAGCAGTTGTCCTCCCTGGTCGCCGCACGGCAGGCCGTTCGGCGCGTTCCACCTGGGCAGGTGGTCGTCTACCTATCGACGCGAAGCGGCCCCGCGTTACCCGGATCACTACGGGCCGGTCGCCGGCAAACCGGTGTACGGCGGCGCGATCGGCGGCGGGACTTCCAGTCCGCACCTGTGCAATTCGTACAGCGGCACCCGATCGATGCGGTATTTGGTGAACTCGTAGGCGTGGAGCAGGTTGGACACGAACCGGCGCGGTCCCAGTTCGCCGCGCACCGAGTTGAGCATCGCATCGGTGCGCGGGCAGGTCAGGGCGGCCCCGGCCTGCGCGATCCACTCCTCGTCCAGGTAGGGCGGGACGTAGGGGTGCTCCTTGAGGAAGGGGCCTTCGGCGACCGCCCAGTCCGGGAACAGGTTCTTGTCGTGCCCGATCCGGCCGTCGGCCAGTCGCTGGGTGTGCATGGCGACCGGGTTCACCAGACCGATCTGGTCGATGACCCGAACGTCGAGCCCGACGTTCATCCCGAGCATGCCCATATTGGTGAAGAAGACCGTGTGCGGCGCCTTGTAGTGCTTTCGCACCTCGGGTGGCACGTCGGGCGGCAAAGGTATGGCGGGCACCACATCCCACACGTCGTAGTTACCCGACGGGAGCAGCAGCGCACCGTCGGGGGTGTTCTCGATGGCCGTCAGCACCGCGCGCATCCTCGGATAGTCCAGATAGTCGGCGGCGGTCGTGGGGTGCGCGTGCCCGGTGGCCTGCGAGTAGAAGCGCCGCTCGTCGACGATCCCGGAGTAGGTCACCCGGGTGGCGTCCGGGCCCATCCCAGCCGAGTTCGCCGCCCAGACCGACCAACCCGCCACCGCGGCCCACAGCACGGTGGTCGCCGCGGCCAGCAGGTAGCCGGTCTCCCTGGAGAGCCTCGTCCCGTCGGGCAGCACCAGCGGGATGACCGCCACTGGGGCCAGCATGCAGAACAGCGGGGTCAGCAGCACCCGGCCGTGCATGAAATCGCCGCCCTGGCGCACCCAGTACACCGCCTGCAACAGACCGCTGACCACCATGAAAACCACTACGGCAGCGGGGCTTTGGACGGTCCGCGACAGCCAGCCGTAGCCCCTGGGAGCCTGACGACGCACCCACCAGGGCCGAGTGCGGGTGGCCAGCAGCACCACCCCCAGCACGGCCATCAGCACCGCGGGAACCCAGAGCAGATACGGCCGATTGAAGTTGGCCAGATAGACGAACCCCTGCGACCATTTCGAGCCGGAGGCGTCCTTGGCGACGGCCGTGCCGGGGACCAGCAGGCCGTAGTAACCCATCCGGAAGATCTGATAGGACACCGGAATCAGCCCGCCCGCAACGATGATCAGCACCCGGCGCCGCCAGCCGTGCGCCGCCACCAGCATCATGATGAGCGCGCCCCCGCCGATCAGTGCCAGCTCGGGCCGGATCAGCACGCTCATCCCCGCGACGAAGGCGAGTGCGGCCGAGAAGGACCGGCCGGGGATGTTGCGCGGCGCATCGGCCGCGGGCCGGGCCACCGGCGTCGCGGGAGAGCTCCGCAGCGCCTGCGACCAACACACCAGCATCCACCACAGCAGGCCCAGATAGGCGAGCACCAAACCGTTTTCCAGCCCGGAGGTGGCGAAGTCCCTGGCCGGCGGGATGGCGATGTAGACCAGCACGCCCGCCGGCAGCAGCAGTGCGCGCCGCCCCTGCAGGCTGGGCGCGTAGAGCCGGCCGGTGCCCAGCATCACCAGGGCCACCCCGATCAGGCTGAGCACGAACGCCAGGTAGAGCGCCACGAACTCCAACCGCACCGGTCCGCCGACCCAGGCCACGAACGTCACCAGATAGGTCCACACGGTGGAGGTGTTGGCCTCGACACGCTCGCCGATGTTGAACACGGGGCCGTTGCCCGCCAACAGGTTGCGCACCGTCCGCAACACGATCAGGCCGTCGTCGGCGATCCAGCGCCGCTGCCAGGCCCCCCAGCCGAACAGCCCGGTCACCACCAGGACCGACACCCAGAGGCTGATCCGGACCGAGAGGTCGTAGGGGAAGGCCGGCCAGCGGGCCAGCCGATCACCCGCGCCGGCCGCGATGCGGCGCCAGTTCGGCCGGTCAGCTGAAGTAGATGGCCGCACCGATGGTTCCGATCCACGCCACGGCAAGCAGCTGCAGCACACGGTCCCTCAGCGCGATGTCTTCGGGTTCTCCGGCTATGCCGCCATCGACGTCGACCGCGTACCGCAGAATCGCGATGGTGAACGGGATCATCGAAACCGCGAACCACGAGGACCCACCGACCCGGTCCCGTTCGAAGGCCCACAACCCGTAACACACGACGACCGCGGTGGCCGACAACGTCCAGACGAAGCGCAGATAACTGCTGGTGTAGCTCTCCAGCGACTTGCGGATCTTGGCCCCGGTACGTTCGGCCAGCTGCAGTTCGGCGTACCGCTTACCGGCCACCATGAACAGCGAGCCGAAGGCCATCATCAGCAGGAACCATTGCGACAGCGGGATATCGGCGGCCGCGCCACCCGCGATCGCGCGAATCAGATAGGCCGAGGACACGATGCAGATGTCCAGGACCGGTTGATGTTTCAGGCCGAAGCAGTAGGCCAGCTGGATGGCCAGATAGACCACGATCACCAGGGCCAGGTTCGGGGTCAGCAGCCACGCGCCGACCAGCGCGACCGTCGCCAGCGTCACGGCAAGGACGTAGGCCAGCGATTGCGGCACCACGCCTGCCGCGATCGGCCGGAAGCGTTTGGTCGGGTGGGCCCGGTCGGCCTCGACGTCGCGAGCGTCGTTGATCAGGTAGATCGAGGACGCGGCCAGGGAGAACATCACGAAGGCGACCGAGACCTTGAGCGCGAGGGCACCGAGTTCGTATTCGACCCCTCCGCCCAGCGCTGCCAGCGGCGCAACCAACACCAGCAGGTTCTTGACCCACTGCCGCGGTCGCAACGCCTTGACGAGGCCGACCGCGAGGTTCTTCGGCGGACCGACCGCCGGCTGCGCTTCCTCGCTCATTACCGTTCGTTCTCCTTCGGCGCCACACCGACAGGGGCGGACTCTCGCCCGACCGTTCTCCCGACCGCATTTCCTACCAGGGCACCGACGGCGACGCCGGTGAGCACATCACTGGGATAATGCACGCCGAGGACCAACCGCGACAACGCCATCGGCGGCACCAGTACCGCAGGCAACGGTAGACCGGTGGTCCTGGCCAGCAGCACGGCGGCCGCCGTGGTCGAGGTGGCGTGCGCCGACGGGAAGCTCAGCCGGCTCGGGGTGCCGACGTTGACCGCGATGTCGGGGTGGTGTGGCCGCTCCCGGCGCACCACCCGCTTGATCAGCACGGCCGCGGCGTGCGCCAGGAACGCACCGGCGCCGACCGCGACCCAGGACCGGCGCCGGGCCGGCTGGGCCAGCGCACCGGCCGCGGCGACGGCCACCCAGCCCGCGGAGTGCTCACCGAAGTGCGACAGTGTGCGCGCGGCGGCCAGCACACCGGGCCGGCCGGCCAGCGCCGTTTGCACGGCGACCAGAACGGCGTCCTCGCCGCGTGGGGCATCCGACATCTCAGGCCTTCTGCGCCGGTTCGTCCAGCAGCACCGTCTCCCACTTCTGGGTGCTGGACAGCACCGGCAGCGCATCCCGGTAGACCTTGCGCATCCGGTCGAACTGGCGGGCCAGCTTCGCCTGCAGCCGAAGCGATTCCCGGAACAGCGCGAACATCTTCGCCCGGTCCCGCTGACGGTAAACCACACCGCGGCCGTCCGCGGTGGTGACGGTGACCCCGTCGACCATGCACAGCGAGAACCAGCGGGCGTCCTGGGTGGCCACGTTGATCTGCGGCCGGACATGGGTCTCCGGATCGTGCGGCCGCAACTGGTTGACGACACCACGGGCCAGCCGGAACACGATGGCGGGCTTGGACACCGGGATCCGGACCTTCTTGCGCTTGATGTCCGACGCCGCGGGCAGCGCCGTCGCCCCGGGGAGCACGACGGCGTCGGGGAACTCCTGGCGCATCTTGCGCACATCCGGCAGCGCCGATTCCAGCATGGAGAAGATGTGCTCGGGCCCGCCGAGGAAGTCACGCATGGCCTTGTTCTGGATCGCCACCGTCGAATACTCAAGGCACAAAAGATGTTTCGCCGTGGCCTTGAAATGGCTGGCCAGCAGGCCACGGATGTCGCCGTCCCAGTGCAGCGCCGCCACCACCAGCCGGTTGCGCAGGTGGAAGTAGGCCTGCCAGTCGATCGCGTCGTCCTTGTCGCTCCAGGCCATATGCCAGATCGCCGCACCGGGCAGGGTGACCGTGCGGTATCCGTGCTCACCGGCGCGCAGGCCGTATTCGCAGTCGTCCCACTTGATGAACAGCGGCAACGGCTGGCCCAACTCCTCGGCGACCTGCCGGGGGATCATGCACATCCACCAGCCGTTGAAGTCGACGTCGATGCGCCGGTGCAGCAGCGTGCTGCGGTAGTGGTCGACATTGTCGAGCGCGAACTTGGCGAAATCGTGGTCGTATTCGGCATTGGGCGCCGCCGACCACATGAAGTTCGACCGGTCCACCATCTCGCCCATGATGTGCAGGTGTGACGGCTCCTGCAGGTTGAGCATCTGGCCGCCGACCAGCGTCGGCTCCTTGGCGAACCGGTTCATCGCCAGGGCCCGCAGGATGGAATCCGGCTCGATCCGGATGTCGTCGTCCATGAACAGGATCTGCTCACAGTCGGTGTTCTTCAGCGCCTCGTACATCACCCGGCTGTACCCACCGGAGCCACCAAGGTTGGGCTGGTTGTGGATCGACAGCCGGTCGCCGAGTCCCGCCGCGGCCGCATCGAATCCGGGATGGTCCTTGGCCTTGCTGGTGCCCTGGTCGGACACGATGACCGCGCTGATCACCTCGTCCACCAACGGATCCGAGGTCAGGGCGGCAAGGGCGTTGACGCAGTCGGACGGCCGGTTGAAGGTGGGGATGCCGACGGCCACATTGGCCCGGCCCGGCGCGGGTGTCGGGGCGTACCAGCCGGCGCTGTGCACCCGGGTGGCGCTGTCGGTGGTGATGTCGAACCAGATCCAGCCGCCGTCCTCGAACGGGGCCACGTCGATCTCGAACTCGACGTGCGCAGGTTCGTTCGAATCGCCACTCGATACCGGCGCCCCGCCGACCGTGATGCGCGCACCGGTGGCCTTGGACCGGTACACGTCGACGCGTGCGGTGCCGGTGAGCTCGACCCGCAGCACCACCGATTCCAGCGTCGACCAGCGCCGCCAGTAGCTGGCCGGGAACGCGTTGAAGTAGGTGGCGAACGAGATCCCGGACTCGGCGCCGATCTCCAGCGTGGTGCGTGTCGGGGCATGGGCCCGGCGGGCGTTCGTCGGGTCTTCGACGAGATAGAGCTTGCGGACGTCCAGCGGCTCACCCGGTCGCGGCAGAATCACCCGGGCCAGCAGACTGACGGCCCTGGATTCCCCGGCATCCAGTGCGCCGGAAGGGATGTCACTCATGCGTTGCTGCTTCCTTAATCGGTCTCGAGGTCGGTCACCAACGGCGCACCGTCGGACAGGTGTGGCGCCAGGGTGTTGTCGTACATATTCAGGGCGCTGGCGATCGCCATGTGCATGTCGAGGTACTTGTAGGTGCCGAGGCGTCCCCCGAACAACACCTTGGCCGAGGCGGTTTCGGTCTTCGCCAACTCCCGGTAGGCCTCGAGCGTGGCGCGGTCGTCGGGGGTGTTGATCGGGTAGTACGGCTCGTCGTCGTCCTTGGCGAACCGCCCGAACTCGCGCATGATCACCGTCTTGTCCGTCGGGTAGGACCGTTCCGGGTGGAAGTGCCGGAACTCGTGGATGCGGGTGTACGGCACGTCGGCGTCGTTGTAGTTCATCACCGGGGTGCCCTGGAAATCGCCGGTGTCGAGCACCTCGAGCTCGAAGTCCAGGGTGCGCCAGCCCAGCCTGCCCTCGGCGTAGTCGAAGTACCGGTCGAGCGGGCCGGTGTAGACCACCGGGGCGTCGGGGTTCTGCGCCCGCAGGGCGTCGCGCACCTCGAACCAGTCGGTGTCCAGGCGCACCTCGATGCGGTCGTCGGCGGCCATGTTCTGCAGCCAGGCGGTGTAGCCGTCGACCGGGAGGCCCTCGTAGGTGTCGTTGAAGTAGCGGTTGTCGAAGGTGTAGCGCACCGGTAGCCGGGTGATGTTGCCCGCAGGCAGGTCCTTGGGGTCGGTCTCCCACTGCTTGGCGGTGTAGTGCTTCATGAAGGCCTCGTAGAGCGGGCGGCCGATCAGCGAGATCGCCTTCTCCTCGAAGTTCTTGGCCTCCTTGGTGTCGAACTCGGCGGCCTGCTCGGCGATCAGGGCCCTGGCCTGGTCCGGGGTGAAGTACCTGCCGAAGAACTGCGACACCAGACCCAGTCCCATCGGGAACTGATAGGCCTGCCCGTCATGCATCGCGAAGACCCGGTGCTGATAGCCGGTGAAGTCGGTGAACTGCCGCACGTAGTCCCAGACCCGTTTGTTGGAGGTGTGGAACAGGTGCGCACCGTACTTGTGCACCTCGATGCCGGTCTGCGGTTCGGCTTCGGAGTAGGCGTTGCCGCCGATGTGCGGGCGGCGTTCGATAACAAGGACACGTTTGTCGAGTTGGGTCGCCACACGCTCGGCGATCGTCAGACCGAAGAATCCGGAGCCGACGACGAACAAGTCGAAATGACCGGTGCGCTCGGGCGTAGCGCCCCGCGGGGATAAGGACGTCATCGGCAGCCAGGGTATCCGACCACCCCGCCCGGCCCGAATCCCCTAGCGACCTCAGGTCGCGATTCGCTCACAATTCAATATCGTCACTCTAGACCCATTAGTCACAGCAGTACCATCAATCACGTGGGCGTTCACGGGCTTCGCACGATCCGTCCGTAGCCGCTGACGCGCAATAAGGAGCGCACCAACCTGCAGTCCGATTGCAGTCCAGACATTGAGGAGACTTCCGTGCCGAACCGACGTCGACGCAAGGCCTCGACAGCCATGAGCGCAGTCGCCGCTGTGGCAGTCGCAAGTCCAGTCGCATTGCTAGCCGTGAC
The DNA here is from genome assembly GCF_053588415.1 of Mycobacterium sp. NPDC003449. Taxonomy (NCBI): domain Bacteria; kingdom Bacillati; phylum Actinomycetota; class Actinomycetes; order Mycobacteriales; family Mycobacteriaceae; genus Mycobacterium; species Mycobacterium sp. NPDC003449. The sequence continues at coordinate 11,036 of NZ_JBSFPX010000149.1, read as the reverse complement.
CCAGCATTCCGCTGCACCGCAGCATCGTGAGTTCACCCAGGCGGCCCTGGTCACCGACCTTCCCGGTGAGCTGATGGGGGCGCTCTCGCAGGGCCTTTCCCAGTTCGGCATCAACCTGCCGCCGATGCCGACCGGGATGCTCAACGGTACGGGCGCCACACCGTCGCTCGCATCGCCCAGCCTGACCACGCCCGGCCTGGGCTCGCCGGGGCTCACCTCACCGGGGCTCACCTCGCCCGGCCTGACCTCACCCGGTCTGACCTCGCCCGGTCTGACCTCGCCCGGCCTCACCACACCGGGCGCCGCCGCGCCGGGTGCGACTACGCCGGATGCGGCCACGCCCGGCCTGACCAGCCCGGACGGCCTCACGACGCCGAGCCTTACCGCCCCGGAGGGGACGGCACCCGGGACCGCGGCACCGACCGATACCGGCCTGACCAATCCGGCGCTCACCAATCCGGCGCTCACCCCCGGCGGGACCAGCCCGGGTCTGGGCAGCCCGGATCTCGGCGGGGCCGGGTTGACCACACCGTCCCTCGGCGCGACAGATCCGTCCCTGATGCCGATCTCCAACGGCGCCGGCCTGCCGGCTCCCGGCGAGGTGCCGATCTCGGCTCCGCTCGGCGGGGACCCCAGCCTGGGTGGGACCTACCCGATCCTGGGCGATCCTTCGCTGGGCGGCGGCATGCCCGCGGCCGGCGGCGGTGGTGGCGGCGGCCTGTTCGGCGACCTGTCCAGCGCGGCCAACCAGTTGGGCGCGGGCCAGGCCATCGACCTGCTCAAGGGCATGGTGATGCCGGCGGTCACCTCGGCGATGAAGTCGGGCGTGCCGGCCGCGCCGGTCCCGGCACCCGCACCGCCCGCCCCGTAGAAACACCTCTCACGAAACGGCACCGCAGAAGCCATCGTGCTCTGCGGTGCCGTTGTGTGAGGGCGGCGGGTGAAGCCGCCGGCCAAAAGACCGCGGCGCGCCGTGTGTCGAATCATTCGTAACAGAGGACCCATACGTAACATCAGTCCGTGCAGTCCCGTCGCCACGTGCCGTCGATTCTCTTCACCGCCCTTGCGGCGACGGTCGTGATCCTGCCGTGGGCGCTCGCGGGAACACCCGGTAGCGACGACGCACAGGCCGTGGACACCGCACCGGCCCTCGCCGAACAACCCCTGGCCAACCTGACCGGCGGCGAAAGCGTCCGCGAGGTCCATCAGGACACCCCGTTCTCGATGGTGGCGCTCACCGCGCAGGACCTCCGCGGCACCTCGGCGCGGGTGCGGGCCCGCAAGGACGACGGATCCTGGGGCCCCTGGTATCAGGCCGAGACCCTCGACGGTGTCGGCGCCGACGGTCAGGGGCAGCGTGGCACCGAACCCATCTTCGTCGGCCGCACCGACACCGTGCAGATCGCCGTGACCCGCCCCGCCGGAGCCGCCCCCACCCCGGCGGGTCCGCCCGCCGCCCAGGGGCCCGGGCTCGGCTACCGGCCTGCCACCGTCGCGCAGCCGTTCGGGCAGAACATCACCGCGGTGCTGATCACGCCGCCCAAAGCCCCCGTCGACGTCGGGCCACTGCCGGCCGCGGTGTCCGCACCCGGCGTTCCGCCCAACATCATCAACCGCGCGCAATGGGGCGCCGATGAGTCGATGCGTTGCGGAAACACGGTCTACGACAAGGGAATACGCGCCGGCATCGTGCACCACACGGCCGGCAGCAACGACTACGCGCCCGAGGACTCGGCGGGCATCGTGCGGTCGATCTACGAGTACCACACCCGCACGCTCGGCTGGTGCGACATCGCCTACAACGCCATGGTCGACAAGTACGGGCAGGTCTTCGAAGGCCGCGCAGGCGGAATCGACAAGCCCGTCGAGGGTTCGCACACCGGTGGATTCAACCGGGACACCTGGGGGGTGGCGATGATGGGCGACTTCGACGTCGTGCCGCCGACCCCGATCCAGTTGCGCACCACCGGTCGTCTGCTGGGCTGGCGGCTCGGTCTCGACCACATCGACCCCCACGGCACCACGGTGCTCACCTCGGCGGGCGGATCGTTCACCCACTTCCCCCGCGGCGCCACCCCCACCCTGCCGACCATCTTCACCCACCGCGACGTCGGCATCACCGACTGCCCGGGCAACGCCGCGTATGCCCAGATGGGCGCGCTGCGCGATATCGCCGCCAGGTTCAACCGGCCGCCCGGCCCCGAGGATCTGGCCGAGCAGATGCGGGGCGGAGCCATCTTCGCCCGCTGGCAGGCCACGGGCGGGCCCGGCGGGACGCTCGGAAACCCCACCTCCCCCGAGGCCGCGGCCCAGGGCGGCGCCCGGTACGCGACCTTCGAGCGGGGCGCGGTGTACTGGTCCCCGGCCAGCGGCGCCGAACCCGTCACCGGGTCCATCTACGAGGCATGGGGTGCACTGGGATTCGAACGCGGTGCGCTCGGGCTGCCCACCAGCGCCGAGATCGCCGAACCCCAGTGGATCGTGCAGAACTTCCAGCACGGCACGCTGAACTTCGACCGCGAGAAAGGCACCGTGACCCGGGTCATCGACGGCGTGCCCCTCGAACTGCCGCCGCCGTCACCCGACGATCAGCCGGTGCAGCTGGAGCGGTTCACCCCGATCACCTGAGCGCTCAGGACCACCAGCGTTCGAGCACCCGGGCCACCCCGTCCTCGCGATTGGTCACGGTCACCTCGTCGGCCGCGGCCACCGCCTCGGGATGCGCGTTGCCCATCGCCACCCCCCGGCCGGCCCAGGCCAGCATCGGGACGTCATTGGGCATATCGCCGAACGCGACCACATCGGTGGCGGTCAGCCCCAGCGGGCCGACCAACCGCGCCACCCCGGTGGCCTTGCTGATCCCGACCGGCATCACCTCGATCAGACCGTTATCGGTCGAATACGTGATATCGCCATGCGGCCCGATGTGTTCGGCCAGCACCGCGGCCAGGTCGGCGCTGCGCGCCCCGGCCTTGCGGATGAGCAGCTTGACCGCGGGCGCGCTCAGCAGGTCCTCGACCGACACCTCGGTGTTGTCCGGATTGAGCCAGGCGTGCTCGTAACCGGGCGAGCTGACGAACTGTGGCGTCGCGGCATCGTGCGCCGAACGGCCCACCCGCTCCACCGCGAGCCCCGCACCAGGGACCACCCGGGTGGCGATCTCGGCCAACTCACCCAGCACGTCGGGCGGCAGCGTCTCGGCCGAGACGATGCGATCGGTGGCCGAATCGTAGATCACCGCGCCGTTGGCGCACACCGCCATCGGGGCCAGGCCGAGCCCGTCGACCACCGGCTGGATCCAGCGCGGCGGGCGCCCGGTGGCCAGGACGAACGTGGTCCCGGTCTCGACCGCGGCCCGCACCGCGGCGCGGGTGCGCGGCGTGACCTTCTCGTCCTCGTCGAGCAGGGTGCCGTCCACATCCGTGGCGATCAACCCCGGCGTCGTCGCCGGGGTCACCGATCGTTCCGTTCGGTGCGCCGGCGCGCCCGCTCGGCCAACTCGGCCTCGTCGAGCCGTTTGGCCTCCTGAAGCGTTGGGGCGCTGCCGCCGAGGCGGCGCGGCACCCAGTAGGCACCGGCCGGGGTGGGATACCCCCGCTGCACGCGATCCAGCAGCGCCGACATCGCGGCCCGCAACCGGGCATCGAGTTCGGCGACCGTACCGCTGGGCGGGATTGCCGCCCCGACCTCGACGGTCACCGGTATCTTCTTGCGCCCCAAGGCTCTCGGGTGGTCTTTGGTCCACATCCGGTGCGCACCCCAGACGATCAGCGGAACCATCGGCACCTCGGCTTCCAGCGCCATCCGCGCCGCACCGGTCTTGAACTCCTTGAGTTCGAAGCTGCGGCTGATCGTGGCCTCGGGGTAGACCCCGACGAGTTCACCGTCGCGCAGCGACTGCACCGCGGCCGCGTAGGCCCCCGCACCGGCCCGCCGGTCCACCGGGATGGTCCCGGTGTGCCGGATCAGGAAGGCGACAACCTTCACCTGCTCCATCTCGGCCTTGATCATGAAGCGCATCCGCCTGCCGCGTTCGGCCGCGGCCAGACCGGCGGGCAGGAAATCCACGTAGCCGGTGTGGTTGATCGCGATCACCGCACCACCGGTCGCCGGCAGATTCTGCAGACCGCGGAACGAGATCCGGGTGCCGGTGGCCCGGACGGCGAGCCGGGCGGCCACCTCCAGACCGCGGAAAACCGGTTCCATCCGACAACTACCCCGGGGCCCCGGTCGGCTCCGGGGGACCCGGCCGCTGGGCCCGCCGGGCGGCCTTCTCGGCGGCTTCCTCGGCGTCCATCCGGTTGGCCTCGGCCAGCGACGGTGCGCCGCCGCCGAGCCGGTGCGGCACCCAGAACTCGCCGGGCGGGTGCGGACCGTAGGCGTCCTGCGCCCGTTCCAGCAGATGCTGCATGCGTGAATGCAGCAATGCGGTCAGCTCGTTCGCGGGCAGCGTCGGCGCGATCGGCTCGCCGACGGTCACCGAGATCGGCACCTTGGGCCGGTACAGGTTCTTCGGATGCCCCTTGGTCCAGATCCGCTGAGCCCCCCACACGATATGCGGGACGATCGGCACACCGGCCGCGATCGCCATCCGGGCCGCCCCCGACTTGAACTCTTTGATCTCGAAGCTGCGGCTGATCGTCGCTTCCGGGTACACCCCGACCAGTTCACCGGCCCGCAGGTAATCGCATGCGGCGTCGAACGAGGCGGCGCCGCTGTCCCGGTCCACCTCGATATGGCGCAGGCTGCGCATGATCGGCCCGGTGGCCTTGCTGTCGAAGACTTCCTTCTTCGCCATGAACCGCACCTTGCGGCCGCGCTTCTGCCGGTAGGCGGGCAGGCCGGCGAAGGTGAAGTCGAAGTAGCTGGTGTGGTTGATCGCCACCACCGCCCCACCCGTGACCGGGAGGTTCTCCACACCGGTCACGGTGAACTTCAGGCCCTGCAGCCGCCAGGCCAGGCGGGCGAGTTGAATGACAGTCCCGTACACCGGTTCCACGGCCCCAGCCTAGTGCCCGCCGGACTACAGCGGTCCGCCGGATTCGAGCTAGGCTGACCGGGCATTCCAGTTCTCCAACGAAAGGCTGTTCGTGCAGGTCACCAGCGTCGGGCACGCCGGCTTCCTGATCGAGACCAGGGCCGGGCGCATCCTGTGCGATCCGTGGGTCAACCCGGCCTACTTCGCATCGTGGTTCCCGTTCCCGGACAACAGCGGACTCGACTGGCCGGCTCTGGGCGACGTGGACTACCTCTACGTGTCCCATCTGCACAAGGATCACTTCGATCCGGAGAACCTGCGGCGGCACGTCAACAAGGACGCGGTGGTGCTGCTACCGGACTATCCGGTGCCCGATCTGCGGCGTGAGCTGGAGAAGCTGGGCTTTCACCGGTTCTTCGAGACCACCGACTCGGTCAAGCACACCGTGAGCGGGCCCAAGGGCGACCTCGACGTCATGATCATCGCGCTGCGGGCCCCGGCCGACGGGCCGATCGGCGACTCTGGGCTGGTGGTCGACGACGGTGAGACCGTCGCGTTCAACATGAACGATGCCCGCCCCGTCGATCTCGATGTGCTGCACGCCGACTTCGGCCAGGTCGACGTGCACATGCTGCAGTACTCCGGCGCGATCTGGTATCCGATGGTCTACGACATGCCGGCCCGGGCGAAGGAGGCGTTCGGCACCCAGAAGCGTCAGCGCCAGATGGACCGCTGCCGCCAGTACATCGCCCAGGTCGGGGCGACCTGGGTAGTGCCGTCGGCGGGGCCGCCGTGCTTCCTGGATCCCGACCTGCGCGACCTCAACGACGACCACGGCGATCCGGCCAACATCTTCCCGGACCAGATGGTGTTCCTAGACCAACTGCGCACCCACGACCACGACGGCGGGCTGCTGCTGATCCCGGGCAGCGTCGCGGATTTCGCCGGATCGACGCTGAACTCGCTGACCCATCCGGTCGAGGACCCCGAGACCATCTTCACCACCGGCAAGGCCGCCTACATCGAGGACTACGCGCAGCGGATGTCCCAGGTGCTGGCCGCCGAGAAGGCGCGGTGGGCGCCCGCGGCCGGTAAGCCGCTGCTGGAGCCGCTGCGGGCGGTGTTCGAGCCGATCATGATCCAGACCGACCAGATCTGCGACGGCATCGGCTATCCGGTGGAGCTGCGGCTGGCCGGCCGGGGCCATCAAGAAACCGTCGTGCTGGACTTCCCGAAACGTGTTGTTCGCGAACCCATCCCGAATGAGAAGTTCCGCTACGGTTTTGAGATCGCGCCCGAGCTGGTGCGCACCGTGCTGCGCGACGGCGAACCGGACTGGGTCAACACCATCTTCCTGTCCACCCGGTTCAGAGCATGGCGGGTCGGCGGCTACAACGAGTACCTGTACACGTTCTTCAAATGCCTGACCGACGAACGGATCGCCTACGCCGACGGCTGGTTCGCCGAAGCGCACGACGATTCGGCGTCGATCACCCTGGACGGGTGGGAGATCCAGCGTCGCTGCCCGCACCTCAAGGCCGACCTGTCGAAATTCGGCGTGGTCGAGGGTAAGACCCTCACCTGCAATCTGCACGGCTGGCAGTGGAACCTGGAGAACGGGAAGTGCCTGACCTCCAAGGGGCACGAGCTCAGGCGCACCGCATTGTGACCGCGCCACGCCAGTACTACGACGACGGCCTCGTGCAACTGGATCGCGAAGCGATCACGTTGCGCCGCTACCACTTTCCGTCCGGAACCGCCAAGGTCATCCCGCTCGCATCGATCAGGGACTACCACGCCACCCCGCTGGGACTGTGGATGCAGCGGTTCCGGTTGTGGGGCAGCACCGACCTGCGCCGGTGGCTGCCGCTGGACATGCACCGGCCGTTCCGGTCGACGCTGATCACCCTCGACGTGCCAGGCACCTATCCGAGGCCGGCGTTCACCCCGGCCGACCCCGAGGAGTTCGTGGCCCGCCTCGACGAACTGCTCGGCCGTTAGCCGCCCGAAACCACCTGCCGCAATTCGGATGCGGCGCTCGAGGCGCTGTCGTAGACCCGGACGATGGCCTCGTCGCCGGGCTTGAGAAAGGTGGAAGCGCCCAGCGGGGTGTAGCGGGTGGCGCCGATGCCGATCAGCACGTTCTCCGGATGGCCACTGGCCACCATCAGCGCGCCGACGTCCTCCAGTGGGGTGTCGGTGGAGCCCTTCTGGTTGGCCAGCCGTTCCACGATCCAGTCCAGCAGCACCTCGCCGTAATACGAGTAGCCGACCAGCGGGGAGTCGATGCCGTACGCGTGCTGCTGGCCACCGTCCTCACGCAGGTAACACACCAGCCGCATGGTGGCGGTGGGCCCGTCCGGGGTCAGGTCGCTGATATCGAAGAACTGGGGGGCAACACCTTTCGAGGCCGGACCCCAGTTCTTCTTGTAGCTGATCTTGGGCGCGCCCGGCCGCCGGATCGAGCAGTCGTTGAACGCGCCGAGGGCGAACGGCTCAAGCCGCACCACGGTGTCGCCGTTCCAGACCACCCGGCAGGCCACCCCGACCTCGGGTTCGATCTGCAAATTCAGCGGGCCCTCGAAGCTGGGGTCATCGGCGGTGTCGGGCAGCAGGATGCTGTCGCTGGACAACGGGAACTCGCCGAGGAAGTCGTCCCGCCCCGGCGCATACCACGGGAAGATTCCCTTGGGCGCATAGCCTTCCGTGACGACCTTGACGAAATCGCCTGCCTCTCCGGCCTGTTCGAGATGTCCGGCGAAGTTGCCCGCGACACCGAATCCGAACCAGTTCCGCACTTGCGCGAGGTCGATATCGATCATGGCTCAAGCACTTCCGTTCTGACGAAGGGAACAAGCGCGGCGGGGATGCGCACGCTTCCGTCGGGCTGCTGATGATTCTCCAGGATCGCGACCAGCCAGCGGGTGGTCGCCAGCGTCCCGTTCAGGGTCGCCGCGATCTGCGGCTTGCCATTCTCGTCACGGTAGCGGGTGGCCAGCCGACGCGCTTGGAACGTCGTGCAGTTCGACGTCGAGGTGAGCTCACGGTAGGCCTGCTGGGTGGGCACCCAGGCTTCGCAGTCGAACTTGCGGGCGGCCGAGGAACCCAGGTCGCCGGCCGCCACGTCGATCACCCGGTACGGCACCTCGATCGCGGCCAGCATCTCGCGCTGCCAGCCGAGCAGCCGCTGATGCTCGGCCTCGGCCTCGTCGGGTTTGCAGTAGACGAACCCTTCGACCTTGTCGAACTGGTGCACCCGGATGATGCCGCGGGTGTCCTTGCCGTAGCTGCCCGCCTCACGCCGGAAGCACGACGACCACCCGGCGTAGCGGCGCGGCCCGTCGGACAGGTCGATGATCTCGTCGGCGTGGTAGCCGGCCAGCGGCACCTCCGAGGTGCCGACCAGATACAGATCGTCGTCCTCCAGCCGGTACACCTCGTCGGCGTGCGCGCCGAGGAATCCGGTGCCCGCCATGACCTCGGGGCGCACCAGGACCGGCGGGATCACCAGGGTGAACCCGTTCGAGACGGCCAGCTGGGTGGCCAGCTGCAGCAGGCCCAGCTGCAGCAGGGCGCCCGCGCCGGTCAGGAAGTAGAACCGCGAACCCGAGACCTTGGCGCCGCGTTCCATATCGATCAGGCCGAGCGCTTCGCCGAGCTCGAGGTGGTCTTTCGGATCCTCGATGGCCCTGGGTTCGCCCACTGTGTCGAGCAGGGCGAAGTCCTGCTCACCGCCGGCGGGGACCCCGTCGATGATGACGTTGGCGATGGCCAGGTGCGCCGCGGTGAACGCCTTGTCGGCGTCGGTCTGGGCGACCTCGGCGGCCTTGACCTGATCGGCCAGCTCCTTGGCCCGCCGCAGCAGCGCGGGCCGCTCCTCGGGGGAGGCCTTGCCCACCTGCTTACTGGCGATCTTCTGTTCGGCCCGCAGGTTGTCGGCCGCCGACACCGCGGCCCTGCGGTCGGTATCGGCCTGCTGGAGCGCGTCGACGAGCGCCGGGTCCTCACCGCGGGAGCGTTGCGACGCACGGACGGTGTCGGGATTCTCGCGCAGCAGCCTGAGGTCGATCACGGGCGCAACACTACTTTTGGCCCGCTCGGGGCGGACATCCGAGTGGCCAACCCCACGTCGGAACGAGACAGGGCACAACCTCGCAAGGTTACAAGCGCATCAGTTGTCACAGCACCTGACACGCCTGTCACAATGGAGCGGATGTTGGAAGCACCCGAGCACCCAGACCAGCTTCCCGACCGGACCGGACCGGGTCCGAGCGAGGGACGCTGGTGGCAGAGCCTGCAGGCCGCGTCGACGCGGCGGGCGCTGCTGTTGACCGCGCTCGGGGGTTTGCTCATCGCGGGCCTGATCACGGCGCTGCCGCGCAGCGAGGGTGCCAACACCACGCTCAATGCCGGCGCGATCGCCCTCGGCCCACGCGGCAACGACACCTTCGACCACGTGAAGACCGGCGACTGCCTCAACTGGCCCGGCCGCAACCCCGACGCCGCGCACATCGTCGGCTGCGGGGACCCGCACCGCTTCGAGGTCGCCGAAGCGATCGACATGCGCACCTTCCCCGGCAGCGAATACGGCCCCAACGCCGCACCACCGACGGTGGACCGGATCAAGCAGATCAGCCAGGAGCAGTGCACACCCGCGCTGAAGTCCTACCTCGGCCCCAGGTTCGATCCGAACGGGAAATTCACCATCGGGCTGCTGTGGTCGGGTGAGAAGGCCTGGAAGCAGTTCGGCGAGCGCCGCATGCTGTGCGGGCTGCAGCTGCTCGGCCCGGGTGACACCCAGCTGGAGTTCAACGGCAAGGTCGCCGACATCGACCAGTCCAAGGTGTGGCCGCCGGGTACCTGCCTGGGTATCGACCCGGCCACCAACCAGCCCACCGACGTCCCGGTGGACTGCGCGGCGCCACACGCCATGGAGGTCACCGGCGCGGTGAACCTGGCCGAGAAGTTCCCCGGTCCGCTGCCGCCCGACGAGGAGCAGGACTCGTTCATCAAGGATTCCTGCACCAAGATGACCGACGCCTATCTGCAGCCGGTTCAACTGCGCGCCACGACGCTGGCCCTGAGCTACAGCACCGTCTCGCTGCCCAGCTGGTCGGCGGGCAGCCACCAGGTGTCGTGCAGCATCGGCGCGACCCTCGGCAACGGCGGCTGGTCGACGCTGGTCAATAGCGCCAAGGGCCCGCTGATGATCAACGGCCAACCCCCGGTCGCGCCGCCGGACATCCCCGAGGAACGGCTCAACCTGCCGCCGGTCCCGATGCCCGACACCTCGTCGGGTTCCTACTCGGACTCGTCGGACTCGTCGGACTCCTCCGGCTCGGGTTCGGGCTCGTCGGGGTCCTCGAACTCGGGATCGTCGAACTCCGGGTCCTCGAACTCGGGATCGTCGAGCTCTGATTCGTCGAACTCCGGGTCCTCGAACTCGGGGACGTCGAGCAACCAGCACATGCCGCAGTCGGCTTCCACGGCGTCCGAACCCGCCGCGCCCGCGTCCGATACGGCCAGTGCCCCGGCCCCGGAGCAGGCACCGCCGGCACCGGAACAGGCGCCCGCGCCGCCGGCCCCCGAACAGGCTCCCCCGCCTGCGGGGCCACCGCCCGCCGAGCCGGTCGTGCCGCCACCAGGGCCCTAGCCGATGGCTGTGCGGATGAGCCCGCAACGGTTCGAGGAGCTGGTCTCCGATGCGCTCGACCTGCTACCACCCGATCTGGCGGCCGCGATCGACAATGTGGTGATGCTGGTGGAGGACCGCAATCCCGATGAGCCCGGGATCCTCGGCCTCTATCACGGGGTCGCCCTGACCGAGCGGGACTCCTGGTATGCGGGCTCGTTACCGGACACCATCACGATCTACCGCGACGCGCTGCTCGACATCTGCGAGGACGAGGAGCAGGTGGTCGAGGAGGTGGCGATCACGGTGATCCACGAGATCGCCCACCATTTCGGGATCGACGACGAGCGCCTGCACCAACTGGGTTGGGGATGAGCGCTTGCGCGAAGACCAGACGATCGGGATGAGCGCTTGCGCGAAGACCAG
>NZ_JBSFPX010000148.1:0-19450 GCF_053588415.1 Mycobacterium sp. NPDC003449 | reverse complement strand
GACGTCGGCGACCTCACCGCGGCGGTGCTGGTCAACGTCACCCCGATCGGGATGTCGGGTGGCCCCGACGAACACCGCAGCGCCTTCGAGCCGCCCACCATCGAGGCGGCAGGCACGGTGTTCGACGTGGTGGCGCTGCCCTCGGAAACCCCGTTGATCGCCGCGGCCAGGGCGGCGGGCCGCGATGTCATCACCGGCGCGCAGGTGATCGCCCTGCAGGCCGCCGAGCAGTTCGAGCGCTACACCGGGGTCCGGCCGTCGGCCGGGCAGATCGCCGCCGCCTCGGAGTTCTCGCGCGGGTGAGGCCGGTCAGCACCTCGCCGTCAGGTACACGGTCCGGCTGACCGCCCCGCCGGGACGCACCGAGTCGACCGAGCAGCGATCCAGCGGCGCCGGACCCATCTTGTAGAGGACCACCCGGTAGCCGCTCTGCTCGAGTGCGTACACGGTGTCCTGTGCCGAGCCGATACCGGATGGTGCGGCCATGGTCGCAGCCGGGAACCCCAGGCTGAGCGCCGAAAGCGCACTTCCCGTCATCGCGGCAACCGCAAGTTCGTACACACGGGTAAAACCTGCCGCCTTGTCGTTAAATTCCGCTGCAGCGCAACACTTGCAGTGGTCCGCGGGCACGAAAAACCCCTTGACAACGGGGTCGGCCGTTCTCGACAGCAAACACGGCGTGTGGTATCAACGCGCCGTGCGCGTTTATGCGGCCTGCGTCGCCGTCGCGTTGGGCGCTGCCGGGTGTGGTGCGCCGCAGGGCCCCGGTGAGCCTGCCCCGCCTGCGGCGACGAGTACTGCCGCGACGCTGAACCCGGCCAGGATCGACCGGGTGCGCCAGGACCTGCCGGACGGCTACGAGTTCGCCCCGATCGACGCGCGGGTGACGCCGATCGCGCTGTGGGGATTCGAGGCGCACTGGCTGGCCGACCCGCCGGAGTGCGGGGCACTGGCCGCGCCCGCGGTCGACCCGGGCACCGCACGCGGATGGTCCGGGTCCGGGCCAGGGGGAATCGTCTACGCCGTCGTCGCGCGCGCCACCGCACCGGCGGACCCGGACCTGGCCGACCACTGCGCCGAGTGGACGGTCACCGGCGGGCACTCCGTCGGCGCCGTCACGTCCCGGCCTGCACCCGCGATCGAGGGTGCGCGCACCGCGGGCATGGCCACGGCCGTGCGCACCGTCGTCGAAGGCGGCACCGAGACCCGGTCGCATGCCGACACCTTCACCGCCGACCTGGGCGACCATTACTGCTCGGTGACCGTCGTCACCGATCCCGGATCCGCCGAAACCGCGCTCGACGCCCGGTATGCGGCCGACCTGTTGGTGAAATCGGTGTCGGCGTTACGCGGTTGATCCGGTTGCGGCAGGTACATTTACGGCGATGCCGAACCTGATCCCCACCGCCCTGACGTGCGCCGCCACCGCCACGTGCGCCGCCGCGCTCGTGGCCTGCGGTCAATCCGACGAGCCGCAGTTCCCCAACGCCGATATCGCCAATGTGGGCAAGGTCCGCTCGGCGTTCGGCCCGGAATTCAAGGTCAGCGATGTGGCCCCGACCGGTATCGACCCGAAGCTGCTGGCACCGCAGAAGATGCCGCCGGGGGTGAAGTTCGAGCCCGAGGACTGCGCGAAGTTCGCCGAGGGTCAGTCGCTGCCTGCCGACCTCAAGGGCAATATGGCCGCGACCGCGGCGGAGGGGGCGGGCAACCGGTTCATCGTGCTAGCCGTGGAGACCTCCGAACCGATCCCGCAGACCGATCCGGGCGACGCGTGCAAACAGGTCAAATTCCTCGGGCCGGGTTCCCGCGGCCAGATCGACGTGGTCGAGTCCCCGCAGATCGAGGGGGCTCAGACGGTCGGCACCCACCGGATCGTGCAGACCCTGGTTGGCGGCCGGCCCAAGACCGGCCAGCTCTACAACTACGTCGCCACCTTCGCGACGTTCCGGGTGATCGTCACCGCGAACCCGCTCGTGCTGCCCGACAAGCCGGTGGCGCCGGTCGACACCGCTCGGGCCCGCGATCTGCTGACGGCCGCGGTGAGCGCGGTGCAGGGGTAGGTTTCACCGGTTAACGCACATCGTGCGGGCGGAACTGGATGCTGATCCGTGGACCGATCAGCCTGCTGGTCTTCGGGATCGCATGCTCCCAGGTGCGCTGGCACGAGCCGCCCATCACCAGCAGGTCGCCGTGCCGGTGCTGCAGCCTGATGGCGTGCCCGCCGCCGCGTGGGCGCAGTGCGAAAACCCTTGTGGCGCCGAGCCCGACGATGGCCACCATGGTGTCGTGGGTGCGGCTGCGGCCGATCGTGTCGCCGTGCCAGGCCACGCTGTCGTTACCGTCGCGGTACAGGCACAGTCCGGCCGTGGTGAACGGCTCGCCGAGCTCCCCGCCATAGGTATCGTTGAGCCGGCGGCGGATCTGTTTGAGCCGTGGATGCGGTACGGGCTCGTCGACCAGATGGTGAAAGCTCACCAGGCGTGGCACGTCGACCACGCGGTCATACATCTCACGTTGTTCGGCCCGCCACGGGACGGCGTCCATCAGTTCCTCGAACAGTGAATCCGCATCGGCCAACCAGTCGGAACGCAGTTCGACCCAGGCACCGTCGCCCAGTCGGCGACGTTCCGCGTGCTCGAACAGCGAGCCCTGCAGCGCCAGCTCCATGCGCGCGATCTTATCGCACAGACGTTCGATGTGTCAGGGTCGATCAGAGGCGAGCCGCGCCGGGACCCTGTTCGGCCAGGACGTCCTCGGGGTTGGACAACTGGCAGGTTTTCAGGCTCAGGCAGCCGCAGCCGATGCAGCCGGTCAGGTTGTCGCGCAACCGTTGCAGATGCAGGATTCGGTCGTCGAGATCCTGTCGCCAGCCCGCCGAGAGCCGGGCCCAGTCCTTGCTGGTCGGGACGCGGTCGTCGGGCAGCGTCGAGAGCGCCTCCCGGATCCGGGCCAGGGGGATCCCCAGTCGCTGCGACATCCGGATGAACGCCACCCGCCGCAGGGTCTCCCGCGGGTAGCGGCGTTGATTGCCCGAGGTGCGCCGGCTCCTGATCAGGCCCTCGCGCTCGTAGAAATGCAGCGCGGACACTGCGACGCCGCTGCGGCGCGCCATATCGCCGGGGGTCAACTCGTGGGTGTCCATGACATCTAAACCCTACTTGAGGTGACGGATGGGGTTACCGTTCTAAGTGTGACCGATGTGGTGTTGGGCTCGAATTCGGAGGTTGGCACGCTGCGGGTCGCGATCCTGCACCGGCCGGGGCCCGAGTTGCAGCGCCTGACCCCGCGCAACAACGACGCCCTGCTGTTCGACGGGCTGCCGTGGGTGGCCAAGGCGCAGCAGGAGCACGACGCCTTCGCCGCGCTGCTGACCTCGCGCGGTGTCGAGGTGCTGCTGCTGGCCGACCTGCTCACCGAGGCGCTGGCGCACAGCGGCGCGGCACGGATGCACGGCATCTCGGCCGCGGTGGATACGCGCCGGCTGGGTTCGCCGTTGGCGCAGGAGCTTTCGTCCTACCTGCGGACACTTGACCCGGTCGCGCTGGCCCGGGTGCTGATGGCCGGGATGACATTCAACGAAGTGCCGTTCAGCGGGGCCGAGCTGTCACTGGTGCGGCGGATGCACCACGGTGGGGACTTCGTCATCGACCCGCTGCCCAATCTGCTGTTCACCAGGGATTCGTCGTTCTGGATCGGGCCCCGGGTGGCCATCACCTCGCTGGCCCTGCCTGCCCGGGTGCGCGAGACCTCGCTGACCGATCTGATCTATGCGCACCATCCGCGGTTCCTCGGGGTGCGGCGGGCCTACGAATCGCGCTCGGCGCCGGTCGAGGGTGGCGATGTGCTGCTGCTGGCGCCGGGTGTGGTGGCGGTCGGGGTGGGGGAGCGGACCACGCCGGCCGGGGCGGAGGCGTTGGCCCGCAGCCTTTTCGACGACGATCTCGCGCATACCGTGCTGGCCGTGCCGATCGCCCAGGAGCGGGCCCAGATGCACCTGGACACCGTGTGCACCATGGTCGACGTCGACACCGTGCTGATGTACCCCAATGTGGTGGACTCGTTGTCGGCGTTCACGATTCACCGCGAGCCCGGCGGGGTGCGGATCGACGACGACGTGCCGTTCGTGCGGGCGGCAGCCGAGGCGATGGGCATCGACAAGCTGCGGGTGATCGACACCGGGCTGGATCCGGTGACCGCCGAGCGCGAGCAGTGGGACGACGGCAACAACACCCTGACCGTCGCCCCGGGTGTGGTGGTCGCCTATGAGCGCAACTCCGAAACCAATGCCCGGCTTGCCGATTCGGGTATCGAAGTGCTGGCGATCGCGGCGTCGGAGCTGGGCACCGGCCGTGGTGGGCCGCGGTGTATGTCGTGTCCGGCGGCCAGGGACCCGGTTTAGCGCGCCGGTGTTGAGATTGCGCCCAGGGCTGTGATTCGCGAGAATCTACGACCCTGCGCGCAATCTCAACGCTTCGCGAACCCTGTGCAGAATGAATGCCCGGCCGTGTTCGGCCACCACGTGAATGTCGAGCCATCCCTGGCGGGCGATCAGCTCGTTCCTGCCGATGTCGTGCACGTAACGCGCCCGGTCCGAGGCGTGGTGCTTGCCGTCATAGTCGAGACCCACTCTGCCGTCGTCATAACCCATGTCGATGAATGCCTCGGTGAAACCGTCGGTCACCCGGATCTGGGTGCGCGGCCGGGGCAGGCCGTCGTCGATGAGGACCAGCCGAAGCCACGTTTCTCTCGGTGACTGTGCACCGGCGTCCATCAGGTCGAGCGCGATCTCGGCTCGGCGCAGCCCCCGCGCACTGGGGTAACGGCCGGCGAGCGCCAGCGCATCGGGTGCCTTGACGTCGGAGGCGCGGGCCAGGGCGTCGAGGCTCTCGACAGCCGGATTCCGGGGTAGATGCCGCGCGAGATCCAGGGCGGTCCGCTGCGGCGTCGTCACGGCGATGCCGCCGATCTCGATGATCTCGTCGGATTCGATCCGCTCGTTGCGCACGACAATGCCCGACGGCGGTCGGCCGCTGCGCCAGATCATCTCGACGGGGATGCCGTCGGGGACCCACTGAGCGCCGTGCATCGCGGCCGCCGCGCGACCGGCGATGACGCCGTTGCGGCCCGACCACAGCCATGCACCCGCGGTTCGGCGTCGCAGAGTCCGTTCTGCCCTGTTCGGCAGGTAGACGTCGGGGAAGATCGCGGTGTAGTTCCACCTCAGGGCACCGCGGGTGAGCGCGCCACGTTTGAGCATCTCGCTGCCGATGAAAACCACACGCATGCCGTGATGCTGGAAGGCGATGCCGACGAATATGGCGGCGAATTTTGAGATTGCACCCAAGGCTGTGGATAACGGGAATCCACGACCCTGCACGCAATCTCAACGCGGCGTCACCGGCTTATCGCCAGCTCGGCAACCAGATCTGCAGGTTCCAGGTGCCCTGCGAAATCGGGATGCCGGTGAGGATCGGGTACATCCAGGCGAAGTTGGTGATCACGAGCGCCAGGTAGAAGCAGACCGTCAACAGGCCCAACGTTCTTCGTTCCGGATTCTGGTTGGGTTTGTGCAGGATGTCGCCGAGGATCAGGGCTATCGCCAGCACCAGGAACGGCGCCATCACGGTCGCGTAGAAGAAGTACATCTGCCGGTCGATATCGGCGAACCAGGGCAGGAAACCGGCCGAGTAGCCGACCAGCACGACCGCGTAGCGCCAATCGCGGCGGACCACCGCGCGCCACACCGCCCAGCCGATCACCGGCACCGCGATGAACCACATCGCCGGGGTGCCGACCAGCATCACGGCCTTCACACAGGACTGGGCGCCGCAGCCGGGCACATCCTGGTTGTCGATCGCATACAGCACCGGGCGCAACGACATCGGCCAGGTCCACGGTTTGGATTCCCACGGGTGATGGTTGCCGTCGGCGTTGGTCAGCCCGGAGTGGAAGTGGTAGGCGGCATAGGTGTAGTGCCACAGCGAGCGGATCGCGTCGGGCAGCGGCACGATGCTGTGCTCGCCGATCGACTGCCCGACCTCATGCCGGTTGACCCCGGTCTCCGAGGCGTACCAGGGTGCGTAGGACGCCAGATAGACCGCGAACGGGATCAGGCCCAGCGCGTACGCCGCTGGCCCGGTATCGCGGCGCAGCATGCCCTTCCACGGTTGCGGCACGTGGTACTGACTGCGCGCCACCGCGTCGAACACCAGCGTCATCACCCCGAAGAAGGCCACGAAGTACAGGCCCGACCACTTCGTCGCGCAGGCCAGTCCGAGCAGCACGCCCGCGCCGAACCGCCACCACCGCACCCCCAGTCGCGGCCCCCACACCGTCTCGGCGATGCGACCCTCGACGAACGCGTGGTACATCCGTTCGCGCACCTGATCGCGGTCGACCATCAGGCAGGCGAACGCCGCCACCACGAACATCGTGAGGAATACGTCGATCAGCGCCGTGCGGGCCGATACGAAGCTCACCCCGTCGGCGATCAGCAGCAGCCCGGCGATGCCGCCGACCAGCGTCGAACGCGAGATCCGCCGGGCGATCCGCACCACGAGCAGCACCAGGACCACACCGCACACCGCGCCGGAGAACCGCCAGCCGAGGCCGTTGTAGCCGAACAGCCACTCGCCGACCGCGATCAGCTGCTTGGCCACCGGCGGGTGCACCACCAGCCCGTAGCCCGGATTGTCCTCGACACCGTGGTTGTGCAGCACCTGCCAGGCCTGCGGCGCGTAATGCTTCTCGTCGAAGATCGGCGTGCCGCCATCGGTCGGCGAGCCCAGATTCAAGAACCGGCTGATCGCGGCCAGCGCGGTGATGATGGCTGTCATCACCGTCCCCTGCAACCGGTCGACAGGGCCGAAATCGGGCACCGGGATCACGGGCGCGGGGCTGATCATCGGGACCGGACGACCAGCCGTCGGCGTGGCTGTGGCGGTGGCGGTCACGCAAGCGATCGTAGGCTGTCGGGCGTGACACCCGGCAAACTGTTGATCGGCGCCACGCCGCTGGGCCTGCCCTCGGATGCATCGGCGCGGCTGGTCGCGGCGCTGAAGAGCGCCGACATCATCGCCGCCGAGGACACCCGGCGCGTCCGCGCCCTGGCCCAGGCCCTTGACGTGCACCCGGCCGGCCGGGTGCTCAGCTTCTTCGATCAGAACGAGGCGAGCCGGGTGCCGGGGCTGATCGGGGAGATGCAGGCCGGGGCGACCGTGCTGATGGTCAGCGACGCCGGGATGCCGCTGATCAACGATCCGGGCTACCGCCTGGTGGCGGCGTGCGTCGAGACCGGGGTGCCGGTGAGCTGCCTGCCCGGGCCCTCGGCGGTGACGACGGCGCTTGCGGTGTCGGGTCTGGCCTCCGACCGGTTCTGTTTCGAGGGTTTCGCGCCACGCAAGCACGCCGCCCGGATGACCTGGCTGAACACCCTGGCCACCGAGCGGCGCACCTGCGTGTTCTTCGAATCCCCGCGCCGGCTCGCCGAGACGCTGCGCGACGCCGTCGACGCGCTCGGCCCGCAGCGCCGCGCCGTGGTGTGCCGCGAGCTGACCAAGATCCACGAGGAGATCGTCCGGGGCAGCCTGGCCGAGCTGGCCGAATGGGCCGCCGACGGGGTGCTGGGCGAGATCACCGTGGTGCTCGCGGGCGCCGTGCCGACCGCGGATGTGCCCACGCTCGTCGCCGAGGTGGCCGAACTCGTCGAGGCCGGCGCCAGGGTCAAGGATGCGTGCGCACAGGTGATCGCCGCCAACCCCGGTGCACCGTCCCGGCGTGAGCTCTACGACGCCGTGCTGCGCGCGCGGGACTGAGACCGCGCCGCTCAGGCCTCCAGCCGCAGCAGCGCGGTGAGCAGGCTCCCGCCGGGCGCGCCCTCCTCGCCGAAGATCTCGTGCTGCAGTTCGATCATCGCCGGAAGCGCGCGGCGCAGCACGTCCAGGCCCTCGGCCGTGGTCTCGACGTTCTTGGCCCGGTCATCGGTGCTGCTGCGGGGCCTGCGGATCCAGCCCTTGGTCTCCAGCGCCTTCATCATGTGCGATACCTGCATCGGAGCGATGTCACCGGCCCTGGCCAGCTGGACCTGGGTGACCGGCTCGCCCGTGCGGCCCAGCCAGGCGGCCAGGGCCAGGGTCTGGAACTGCAGATGGGTGAGGTTGTGGGCGACCAGCGCGCGATCGGCTTCCCGGATGTAGCGGTGCAGGACACGCCACATCACGAAGCCGATCGCCTTCTCCGGTCCACCGAGGGAGGCCGTCGCGAACAGGTCCTCGATCGCGTGCACGTCGTTGGCCACGACGCCGAGCGTAGACAAGATTCTCCTTGTTCTGATTAGTAAATGCATTTACTATATCGATATGAGCGGGATCGCACTCGACATCGGCTTCCACAACTACGAGCATGTCCGGCCATTGATCGATGGCACCGTGCCGATACCGGGGGTCAGTCCCACGTTCCACACCGCCCGGATCGTGTCCGAGATCTTCGAGCGGATGATCCGCGACAACGAATTCGGGGTCGCCGAACTGGGATTGACGTTCTATCTGCGCACGCTCGACCTCGACGACCCGCCGTTCATCGCGCTGCCCATCTTCCTGGCGCGCCAGTTCCGGCACTCGGCGATCTTCGTCAACCGGGCCAGCGGCATCACCACACCGCGCGACCTGGCGGGTGCGACGGTCGGCGAGTTCGCGGTCTACGGCCACGATGCCGGAGTGACGGCCAAGGGCATGCTGGCCGACGAGTACGGCGTGACACTCGATCAGTGCCGCTGGATCGTCGGCGGATTCGACTGGCCGATGGCACCTTTCGACTTCGTCCCGCAACCGCACCCGGCGGGTGTCGAGGTGACCGCGGCCCCGGACGGCAAGGCGCTGGGACCGATGCTGGCGGCCGGTGAGATCGACGCGCTGATCTCGGCCGATGTGCCCAGATGCGTGATCGACGGATCGCCAGGGGTGGCCCGGCTGTTCGACGACTACCAACCGGTCGAGCGCGGCTACTATCTGCGCACCGGCATCTTCCCGATCATGCACACCGTGGTGATCCGCCGCGATCTCCTTGAGCGCCACCCCGAGCTGGCGCAGACGGTGTACGACGCCTTCTGCCAGGCCAAAGATCTTGTCGCGCAGCAATACCGAGACGGCCGGATGCTCAACCACATCGACCAGATGATGCCGTGGATCAGCAAGCTCTACGACGACAACCGCGGGCTGTTCGGCGACGACTGGTGGCCCTACGGGGTGGCGGCCAACCGCACGGCACTCGACGCGTTCCTGCGCTGGCATTTCGAACAGGGGCTGTCGGCGCGGCGCATGCACTGTGAGGATCTCTTCGTGAAGGAGCTGTTGGATACATGAAAATCGTTGGATTGGAAGAACATTTCGTCACCGCCGACCTCATCGAGGCCTGGTCGGGGGTCGAACCGCAGTGGCAGGACGTCTGGGCGCCGACACCCGGGGAGGGCTGGGCCGACAGCCTGCTCGACCTCGACATGGCGCGCCTGGCGAGCATGGACGACACCGGACTCGATGTGCAGGTGCTCTCGCTGACCACGCCGGGGGTGCAGAACCTGGACCGCGCCGACGCGGTGGCGCTGCAGACCGAATGCAACGACCGGCTGGCCGCCGCGGTAGCCGCGCACCCCGACCGGTTGCAGGGATTCGCCACCCTCGCCACGCCGGACCCGGCCGCGGCCGCGGCTGAACTCGGGCGTGCGGTCACCGATCTGGGCTTTCACGGGACCCTGGTCTGCGGGCGCACCCGGGACCGCAACTTCGACCATCCGGACAACTGGCCGATCTTCGAGGCCGCGGAAGCTCTCAACGCCCCGCTGTACCTGCACCCGCAGTCGCCGCCGCCGGAGGTGCGCCGGGCCTACTACGACGGCCCCGACGCCGCGCTGGCGGCCGCTTTCGCCACCCACGGCATCGGTTGGCATTACGACGCGGGTGTGCAGTTGCTGCGGCTGATCCTCGGCGGTGTCTTCGACCGGTTCCCCGGCCTGCAGGTCATCGTCGGGCACTGGGGTGAGGTGGTGGCGTTCTACCTCGACCGCATCGACCGGCTGACCTCGGCCGCGCACCTCGACCGCCCGGTGTCGGATTACCTGCGCAGCAACGTGTTCCTCACCCCCAGCGGCATGTTCAGTCAGCGATACCTGCGCTGGGCGCTCGAGGTCGTCGGCGTGGACCGGATCATGTTCGCTACCGACTATCCGTACGTGCAGGCGCCGGGTGGGGGCGCCAGGGCCTTCCTGGCGGGCGCCGAGCTCGACGATGCCGATCGCGACAAGATCGCCTCCGGTAACTGGGACCGGCTGTGTGCGGCTATCCGGCGGTGACCGACGCGGGCCCGACGATCGCGGCGGCCTTGTGCAGGCATTCCTCCCACTCGCGGTCCGGGTTGGAGTCGGCGGTGATGCCCCCGCCCACCCCGAGCACCGCGGAACCGAAGGGGCCGAACTCGACGGTGCGGATCGCGACGTTGAGCTCACAACCCGCTACCGGTGAGGCCAGGCCTACTGTGCCGCAATAGATTCCCCGTCGCCCGGGCTCCCAGCCGCGCAACAGCCTGCGGGCCCGGGTCTTGGGGGTTCCGGTCACCGACGCCGGCGGGAACGCCGCGTCGAGGAGGGCGGCCATCGGCATCCGGTCGTCGACGCGCGCGGTGACCGTCGAGACCAGATGCCACACCCCGGGCGCCGGGCGGACCCGCAGCAGTTCGGGCACCGTCACGGTGCCGGTGCGCGCCACCCGGCCCAGGTCGTTTCGGACCAGGTCGACGATCATGATGTTCTCGGCGACATCCTTGACCGACGCCGACAACTCGGCCGGGTCGGCCGAATGCGGCAGTGTGCCCTTGATCGGACTGGAGGTGACCGACGTGCCGTGCCGGCTCAGGAACAGCTCGGGGGACAGCGAGGCCACCGCACCCCACATGCCCGCGATATAGGCCGCGCGCGCCGGTGCGGTCCGGGCCACCGTATCGGTGAAGAAGTCGATCGGGGCGCCCTCGATCCGGCCGGTGAACCGGGTGCACACGCAGGCCTGATACACCTCACCCGCCGCGATGGCCGCCAGGCAGGCCAGCACACCGAGGCGGTGGCCATCCCGGTCGGGCGCCGTCCAGTCCACGGTGTAGGACCCGGGCGGGCCTGCCGACAATGTCAGCCACTCGGGAAAGGCCGCACCGCTGAGGCTTTCGTACCACCATCGGCCCTCGGCGTCCTGGCGCAGCACGCTGTCCGACCAGCCGCCCGCGGCCTCGGGGATGCGCGGCGTGTGCTCGCCGGACCCGGGATCGGGATAGGACAGGTAGCCGAACCAGCCGCCGCCGACCGGGCCCGCGGTGCCGGCCCGGCCGGGTGGCACGTCGAACACCCGGGCCGGGGGAGTGGGCCGGGCGGTCAGCGTCGGCGCGATCACCGCGCGGGAGCCGAACCAGTCGCCGATCAGCGCGGCGGGCGGTGGCAGGCCGGCCGCGGCCGTCGCCGCCGCCACGGCCCGCAGCACCGCGGGGGCGTCGCCCAGGTCGCCGAGCGGCTCGATTCGCACCGACCAAGCTTGCGTCCCAGGGCGAGCAGACACAAACCTGACCCTTTTTCGGCGAAATGGTGCAGGTTTGTGTCTGCTCGCGGGGCAACTCAGCGGGGACTCGGGTTGGCAATTTGTCGATCGAGTCGGTTAACGATGTACGAACGTCCTGTTGCGCGGACGGAAACCAGCTCCTTAGCGTGAGCGCGGACACACCAGATCGGCAATGGCACGAGTAACGCAGCTTCCTTCGGTGAGGACATGCCCGTGACGACAGAATCGGCTCCGACCGCTCGGCCACGGCGGGCCGCGCTCGCGGCCCTCGCGGGGACCAGCATCGAGTGGTACGACTTCTTCATCTATGCGACCGCGGCCGCGCTGGTCTTCCGGGAGGTGTTCTTCCCACCCGATATGGATCCGGTGCTTGGCACCATCGTCGCGTTCGGCACCACCTCCTTCGGCTATCTCGGGCGTCCCCTCGGTGCGTTCATCTTCGGCCACCTCGGCGATCGCTACGGACGCAAGCCGGTGCTCATCGCCACCCTGCTGTTGATGGGCGCAGGCACGGTGGGCATCGGTCTGCTGCCGTCCTACGCCTCCGTCGGCGCGACCGCCCCGCTGTTGCTGATCATCCTTCGCCTGCTGCAGGGCGTGGCGATGGGCGGCGAGTGGGGCGGTGCGGCGCTGCTGGCGATCGAGCATGCGCCGCGCGACCGGCGCGCCTTCTTCGGATCGTTCGCCCAGCTCGGATCCTCCGTCGGCGCCACGTTGTCGGCCGCGGTGTTCGCGGTGTCCGAGCACATCGGGGATGGACTGGCCGCGGGATCGTGGCGGATTCCGTTCCTGTTGTCCTCCGTGCTGGTGGTCATCGGGCTGGTCGTGCGGCTGGTCGTCGGCGAGTCCCCCGAGTTCGCCAAGGCCCGTGACTCCCAAGAACTCTCGTCGGCGCCGGTGCGGGAAGTGCTGCGCGCTCCGAGGCGCCTGCTCATCGGCATCGGCGCGATGCTGGTGGCCACCGGCGGCTATTACGTGACCTCGTCGTTCTTCCTGTCGTACGCATCCGAACAGGCGGGCGTCGCGGTGGATATGTTGCTCAACGCGCTGATCATCGCGGGCATCTTCGAGATGATGTTCGTGCCGTTCGCCGGCTGGCTCGGGGACCGCTGGCAGCCGCGCTACGTGGTGGTGGTCGGTCTGCTGGGGATCGCCGTCATCGCGGTGCCGCTCTATCTGCTCGCCCACACCGGATCCTTCCTGATCATCACGGTCATGCTGGCGGTGACGGCGCTGTTCACCGGATTCAACTACGGGCCGATCGCGGCGGTGCTGGCCGGTATCTTCCCGGTTCGGGTGCGGTACACCGGGACGTCACTGGCCTACCAGGGTGCGGCGCTGACCGCCGGTGCGCTGACGCCCATCGTGCTGCCCACCCTGTTGGGGATGTCGGCCGGCTCGCCGGTGCTGATCTTCGGCTACCTCACGGTGCTCTGTCTGGTGGCGGCCGGTTGTGTGCTGGCGACGCGCCAGCTCGCCGCCAGCGCCGTGCCGGCAGCCGAAACCGTGGCATGACAGCCGATCTCGGTGAGGTTCTGGTCATCGGCGGGGTGATCCGTCCGCACGCCGACAACGAATCGGCACCCGCGATGCTGCTGCGCGCGGACCGGATCGCCGCGGTGGGTACCGAATCGGACTGCCGGGCGCGGGCGATCGGCAAGCCCGGCATCCTCGATGTCGACGGCGCCACGGTGCTCCCCGGATTCGTCGACGCGCATTGCCACCCACTGATGTTCGGGCAGTTCACCTCGTGGGTCGACTGTGGCTGGGCGGCCGCCCCGACCATCGACGACGTCGTCGCGGCCCTCACCGTGGCGGCGCGGCGGCCGGGGAAGGTGCGCGGCAACGGATTTCATCACGGTAACGTGGCCGAGCGGCGAATGCTCACCAGGCACGATCTGGATCGGGTGGCCGGCGACCGCGAGGTGCTGGTGTTCCATTCGAGTGGCCACGGTGCCATCGTCAACAGCTGGACCCTGCGTGACATGGGAGTCAGCGCGCAGACCCCCGATCCGCCGGGCGGGCATTTCGGTCGTGAGGCCGACGGCGCACCCGACGGCACGGTGTGGGATGCGGCCGCCGATTGGCTCACCGGTGCGCGCGGGGTGAAGATCACCAACAACGGGCCGAACTTCCACCTGCCCGACGATCCGGCCACGCTGCGGGACCAGCTGCTGGCCGCGCAGGACGAACTGCATGCGCGCGGGGTAACCACGGTCGTCGACGCGCAGGTGACCGGGCGTGAACTGAGCACCTACCTGGCGGCCCAACGTGCCGGTGCCCTCACGATGCGCGCCGAGATGCTGGTGATCTCCAGCCTGATCGGCCAACTCGAGGCGCTCGGCATCTGCGGGCGCTTCGGCGATGACCAGCTCGCCATCGCGGGGGTCAAACTCTATGCCGACGGCGCCCTCACCGCGGGCACCGCCCGCTTCTCCGAACCGTACTGCTGCAGCCCCGACGAATTCGGGTATCTCTACCACCCCACCGGGGAGCTGATCGAGCTGATCGCCCGGGTGCGGGCACTCGGTCTGCAGTCGGCGACCCACGCGCAGGGCGACGCCGCGATCCAGTTGGTGCTCGACGCGCACGCAGCCATGGCGCCGGGCGGGAGCGACGACGCGATCCGGCATCGGATCGAGCATTTCGGCGCGCCGACGGCCGCGCAGGTGCGGCGCTGCGGTGAGCTGGGGCTGTGGCCGATCATCCAGCCGCAGTATCTGTTTCGGTATGGCGACGAGCTGATGAACGCGCTCGGCGACCGCGCGCCGCGGCTCAGCCCGCTCGGTGAGATCAGGGATGCCGGCGTCCCGGTGGTGTTGTCCTCGGACGCCCCGGTCTGCCCACCGCACCCCCTCGAGGCGGTCGCCGCGGCGGTGCGACGCCGAACCCTGGCCGAACGGCGTCTCGGGACGCCCGAACAGTGCCTGACCGTCGAACAGGCGCTGGGCGGGCACACGCTCGGGGCGGCCGCCTCGGTCCACCGGGAGCGCGATATCGGCTCGCTGGATCAGGGGAAGTTCGCCGACTTCGTCGCGCTGGCGCGCGACCCGGTGAGCTGCGACGTCGACGATATCGCCGAAATCGCCGTGCAGGCAACGTGGGTCGGCGGACGGCAGGTGTTCGGCGCTCAGTCCTCGGTGACGAGCTGAACCGCGGCCCACAGTTCGAGGCGGTCGCGCAGGGCATCGAGATCGAGATCGAGTAGTCGGCCGGCCAGCTGGACCCGGTTGCGCAGGGTGTGCCGGTGGATGCCGAGTTCACGGGCCGTCGCATCCCATGCGCATTCGTTGTGCACCCAGATCCGCACGGTGGTGAGCAGATCGGAACCCTTCTCGGTGTCGTGGGCGTGCAGTACCCGCAGGATCCCGCGGGCCACCGTGCCCATCTGCTCGCGCCGGAGCACCCCGAGCACCCCGCGGTCGAGGAACGTCTCGAACGCCACGCTGGACTGACCGGTTTCGATCGCATGTTGCAGCGCCCGCTCGGCTTCGGCCACGCCCCGGGACAGCGCCCCCAGTGGTACCCCGCTGGACGTCCCAACCGGAATACCATGCTGGGAAAGCAGTTTCAGCAGATCGTCGGGGGGTGCCGCCTCGGCCAGCACGTAGATGCGGTTCTCGCGCTGGGTGAAGAACACCCGACCGCGACGTTCGGCCGCCTCGCGTTCGAGCGCGTCCAGCAGGAAGTCGCTGTGGTCGGGCTTGGCCGCCGCCATCACCGTCAACGGTTCGCCGGGCAGCCCACCCCACACCGAGGTGGCGGTCCGGGTGGCCACCGTCGGGTCGCCGATCAGCAACTGTTCGAACACTCCGGCACGCAGATGGTGGTGGGCCTTGTCCAGGGCCCGGTTCTGGGTCAGCGCAAGGCCGGCCAGCGCGATCACGCTGTTGACCACATCGGAGGCGGCCGGGTCGGGCCACTCCAGTCCACCGAGGACCAACACCCCGTCCAATCGCTTGCTGTGGCCGATGGTCTGCAGCAGGTACTCACGCTCACCGAGTGCGACGTGCGAGGCCGAGCGCACCCCGCGCTCCAGTGCGGTCCGGACGGCGTCGCGAATCGCGTTGTCCAGCTTGATATTCAGTTCATCGGCCGGCGACCGGACGCGCGCGCCGACCGCGTCGAACAGCAGTGCCGAACAGTCCAGCTGCTTGGCCAGCTCGGCCAGGATCGAGGTCAGGCCGTCCGGGCGCATCGCCGCCCTGGCGATCGCCCGCTGGGCGTCCAGCGACCACCGGATGCGGGCCGTCTGCTCGTCGGCGATCTGGTCGGCGACATACCGTGCGAACGCCAGAAACGGGGTGAGATCGGTGACCAGGAACAGCGGCAGCCGGTGGCGGCGACAGGCTGATTCGAGCTCGGCGGGCAGGTGCCCGTGGATCAGCGAGATACCGAAACCCAGGCCGAGGATCCCGTGTGTGGCAAGCCGTGCCACATAGGCGTCGTAGATCTCCGGGTCGGTCGACCCGGACGGGAATTGGGTGCCGTCGGTGAGCAGCAGATGGCCGGCGGCGAGGAACGGCGTCGGATCGGCGAGCTCGGAACTGTGCACCCACTGCAGCGGTTCGTCGATCGACGGTTCGACCCCGTCGTCACCCCCGACGACCAGTCGGGTGCTGGCGTTCCACCGGGTCAGCAGGGAGCGGATGGTGACGGGCACCGTCTGACAGTACGACTGCTCGCGGGGGATCTGGCGGGGGAACTCAGCGGCTGATCGCCCGGGGGATGTCGACGCCGGTGAGCTTGTCCGGATTGCGCATCGCGTAGAGGTGGGTGATCTTCCCGTCCACGATCTCCACGGTGAGCACACCTTCGAAGTTGTCGCCGAGGTAGAGCTTGAGCGCGGGAGAATTGTTGTACATCGCCGGCTCGACCCGGCCGCCCCGGCCGCCGACTCGCACCAGCCCGACCAGGATCCGGGCCACCGAGTCCGCGCCGTACACCGGCCTGCGGGCGGCGCTGCGTTTACCGTCGCTGTCGGCCGTCCACACCACATCCGGGGCCAGCATCTGCATCAACCCGTCCATATCCCCGGTCGAGGCCGCCGCGAAGAACTTCGCCGTGACCTCCATCGAGAGCTTCGGGTCGATCGGCTCGAATCGTTTGCGCCGCGACTGCACATGCTCGCGGGCCCGGTGTGCCATCTGGCGCACCGCACCGGTGGATTTTCCGATCGCCGAGGCGATCTCGTCGTGGCTGAAGCCGAACACCTCGCGCAGCACGAACACCGCCCGCTCATCGGGGCCCAGCGTCTCAAGCACCACCAGCATCGCCATCGAAACCGACTCGGCCAGAACGACATCCGACGACGCATCGGTACCGTCGGTCGGCTCCAGCAGCAGCGGCTCCGGCAGCCACGGACCCACGTATTCCTCACGCCGCCGGGATTCGGCCCGCAGGGCGTTGAGGGCCTGGCGGGTGACCAACTTGGCCAGATAGGCCTTGGTGTCGGTCACCGTGGCCAGGTCGACCTCGGCCCAGCGCAGGTAACTCTCCTGCAGCACGTCGTCGGATTCGGTTGCCGTGCCCAGAATCTCGTAGGCGATGGTGAACAGCAACGGCCGCAGCAGGGTGAACCGTTCGGCGTGCTCGCCCGAGTTGCCTGCGCCGGGAGACTTCATCGGGTCAGGGTCTCGTTGTCGGTCCGGCCACCGGCCTCGGCGATCTGGCGTTCCCGGTCGCCGCCCTTGAGCCACAGGTAGGAACCGGGCTTGCGCCCCTCCTTCGTCATGAAGGTCACCGTAGCCCGGCAGACCTGCTCCTTGACGAACGCACCGGCCCGTCCGCCGATGTAGACCCGGCGCGGGGTGTCGTCGGTGTGGGCGAGCTGCATGGTCCCGAACGTGCGACCGATGCTGATGCACTGCCCGACGAAGGCCTGGTTCAGCCCGGTGGGCTCGGTACCGGCGATCCGGGCCAGCACCGTATCGGCCGACTGGATCCCCAGCGGGCCCGCGGCCTGGCAGCTCATCCGCAGCGGGACACCCGACGGTGCGGCGGCGTCGCCGGCCGCCACGATCCGGGCGTCGTCGACGCTGGTGAGGGTCTCGTCGGTGAGCAGCCGGCCCAGGCCGTCGGTCCTCAGCCCACTGGCCGCGGCCAGGCCGGGCACCCCGAAACCGGTGGTCCACACCGTCACCGCGCTGGGCAGGCTGTTGCCGTCGGCGAGGCTGACCGTATCCGGTCCCACCTCGGTCACCAGGATCTCGGGTCCGTCCACGATCGAAACCCCGAGTTTGGTGAGCGCCTTGACCACCGAGCGCCGCCCCGCCACGCCCAGCGAGGCGCCGACCACATCAGTGACCAGCGTGACGTTCCGGCCGGCCTCGGCGAACTCGCCCGCGGCCTCGATGCCGGTCAGTCCGCCCCCGACCACCACGACCGGGGCCCAGAGCGGCACATCCTGCAGCCGGGCCCGCAGCCGGTGGGCCTGCTCGAATTCGCTGAGGGGATAGGCGAATTCGGCCGCACCGGGAACCGAGGCCGGAACCCCGCCGGTGCTGCCGACCGCATAGATCAGATAGTCGTAGTGCAACACGTCACCGGAGGTCAGCTGCACCTGGCGGATGGGGGCGTCGATGCGCTCGGCGCCGTCGACCAGCAACCGGACCCGGTCGCCGAGCAACTCGTCGTAGGACGCGGCCGCGTCGTAGTTCCCGGCGACCATCTGGTGCAGCCGGATCCGCTCGACGAACTTCGGGCGCGGGTTGACCAGCGTGATCGCCGTGTTCGGGTTCTTCTGCAGGTGGTTGGCGGCCAGCACGCCGGCGTATCCGCCGCCGATCACGACGACGCGGGTGGTCTTCTCGGTCATGGGACTGTCTCCTCTCAACGGGCTTGTGTCCTCAAGACACCGCGCGCCACCCAGGTGTGACAGTGTGCGCCACCGATGTGGCTCAGATCACCCAACCGTCAGATCAGGCCCAGCGCCTGCATCGCGTCGGCGACCCGGATGAATCCGGCGATATTGGCCCCGGCCGCGTAATTGCCGGGCTGGCCGTACTCGTCGGCCGTGCTCAGGCAGCGGTCATGGATGCGCCCCATGATCTCGGCCAGCCGGGCCTCGGTGTCGTCGAACGTCCAGGAGTCGCGCGAGGCGTTCTGCTGCATCTCCAGCGCGCTGGTCGCGACCCCGCCCGCGTTGGCGGCCTTGCCCGGCGCGAAGATCACCCCGGCCTCACCGAACAGTTTGACCGCCTCGGGTGTGCAGGGCATGTTGGCGCCCTCGGCGACGATGCGGCAGCCGGACTCGATCAGCAGCCCGGCGTCGGTCCCGGACACCTCGTTCTGGGTGGCGCAGGGCAGCGCGATATCGCACGGCACCTCCCAGACTGTCCGCCCCTCGACGACCCGGGCGGCCCCGGCGCGGGCTTCGGCGTAATCGGCGATCCGGCCCCGCTGGACCTCCTTGACCTCCCTGAGCAGGCCGACGTCTATGCCCTTCTCGTCGACGACGTAGCCGCCGGAATCCGAACAGGCGACCACAGTCCCGCCCAGCGCGTGCACCTTCTCGATGGCGTAGATCGCGACATTGCCCGAGCCGGACACCACGACCCGTTTGCCGTCGAACGAGTCGGAGTTGGCGCGCAGGATCTCGTCGACGAAGAACACCGTGCCGTAGCCGGTGGCCTCGATGCGCACCTGTGAACCGCCCCAGGTCAGTCCCTTGCCGGTGAGCACACCGGACTCGTAACGGTTGGTGATCCGCTTGTATTGGCCGAACAGGAAACCGATTTCGCGGGTCCCCACCCCGATGTCGCCGGCGGGCACGTCGGTGTACTCGCCGATGTGGCGGTACAGCTCGGTCATGAACGACTGGCAGAACCGCATGATCTCGTCGTCGGAGCGGCCCTTCG
>NZ_JBSFPX010000147.1:0-19530 GCF_053588415.1 Mycobacterium sp. NPDC003449 | reverse complement strand
AACGTCCACCGATCTGGTGGACATCTACACCGATCGAATTCTCACGCTGGACCGAGCCGGTCCCAACATCAATTCGATCCGTGCGCTGAATACCGATGTACGTGACACCGCCGCCGAACTCGACCACGAACGAGCACGAGGCCGCCTCCGAGGGCCGCTACACGGTCTGCCCTTCGTGGTGAAGGACAACTTCGATGTCCTGGGACTGCCGACCACGGGAGGCTCCGCGGCACTGGTGGGGTCGTACCCTGCCCGCAATGCCGCTGTGGTTCAACAACTGATCGATGCGGGAGCCTTTGTGCTCGCCACCACGAACATGTCAGAACTCGCTGCATCAGCCCGCATGTACGGGTACAGCTCCATCGCCGGATGGACACGGAACCCCTACAACGTCAATCGAACCGCATACGGATCGAGCAGCGGCACAGCGGCCGCGGTCGCCAGCCGGTTCGCCGCTTTCGGCCTTGGCACCGACACCTCGGGGTCGGTGCGTGCCCCCGCCAGCGCTACCGGTCTGTTCGGGCTACGGCCGACCATCGGCACCATCAGCCACACCGGCATCCTCCCCCACGCCCGTTCACTCGACATGCCTGGACCGCTGACTGTGACCGCTCGTGACACCGCACTTGTCCTGTCGGCCATGACCGGAAGCGTTCCCGTGTCACCCATCGCGGCTTGTCATAGCCAAGCACACCGTCACAGCCAGGGTCGAGAAAGCTTCGATCACACCACCATCGGCGTCATTCGCGACTACTTTGGCGCAAATCACGAGGTAGACGAAACGGTTACCCAAGCAATCCGATCATTGGACAAGCATGGCGCACAGATAACCGAAATCGAGCTTCCCCCGGCCCTTCACCATCTGGCCGACACCGTGGTCCGCCCCCTTGCCAACTACGAGTTCAAGGCGGACTTCGAGTCATACCTGACCACCCTGCGGACCTCGCCAATCACTACTTTGCGCGACCTCATTGCTGTGCTCGAGTCCACACCACCGTCGACCTGCCCGGCGTACCCAATCAACCCACAAAGACTCCGAGGCCTATACGAAGCGGACGAGATCGGCTCATCACCCGGCACGCCGGCGGCCCGACGTCATCTCCTTGACAACGTCATTCCGTTTCTACGAAACACTCTGAGACACCTATTCACCCAAAACAACGTGGACATACTGGCTTTCCCTACGGTCACCTGCACCGCACCTCCGATCTGCTCCGACCGAGATGACTCGCACGGATACGATACGGGAAATCCGTACCTCCCCACGTACCTGGGCTCAGCAACCGGCTATCCAGAGATAACGTGCCCCATCGGCGTCGACTCACAAAACCTCCCCATAGGCATGTCGCTATTGGGGCTGCCTTACACCGAACGAGAGCTACTCGACCTGGCGTGCACGCTGACAACAACACTTCCTGAGCTGGAATATCCGAACATCGTTCAATAATGGTCCATCGATGAACCTGCGGGTTGCTGGTCGAATTCGTCCGCATGGGACAGCTGACGTGTTACGGCGACCTGCGGTGATAAACGGCGCCCTTGGCCGATGCTTCGTCAACGGTGTAGCCAAGTGCGGCGAGCCGTGACCACAGGTTGTCGCGATCGCGGTGTCCTCTGATCTCGACTTGTAAGGCCACCTGCACCTCTCCGGTCTCCAGCGAGGGCGCGATCCGTTCGTGGACGATGTCGAGCAGGTTTACCCGACAGCGTGCGAGTTCGGCCAGCAGCGTTGCCATCTCGCCTGGCCGGTCCGGCATACGTACGCGCATGGACAGGTAGCGACCGGCCGACGACATGCCGTGTCGTATCACCTGAAGCAGCAGCGCCGGATCGATGTTCCCGCCGGATAGGACCGGCACGACGCAACGGTCCTGGGCGAACTGATCGGGGTGCTCCAGCATAGCGGCGACCGATGCTGCGCCGGCGGGCTCGACGAGCAGCTTCGTTCGTTCGAGCAGACGGAGAAGCGCTGCGCTGAGTTCATCCTCGCTGACCACGAGTACCTGTTCGAGGCGTTCTTTGATGGTTTGGAACGGTACGTCACCGGGCCGGGCTACGGCGATACCGTCTGCCATGGTGGACGCCGATGGCACCGTCACGGGGGTACCTGCCCGGAGTGAGGCCGGGTATGCGGCGAAGTTCTCGGCCTGCACTCCGATGACGCGTACGTCGGGCCGGAACGCGGCGACCGCCTTGGCAATACCTGCCGCGAGTCCCCCGCCGCCCATGGAGACGACAATCGTCGAGACCTCGGGAACCTGCTCGAAGATCTCCAGGGCGATGCTCGCCTGCCCGGCGATTACGTCACGGTGGTCGAACGGGTGGATGAACACAGCATCGGTGCGTTCGGCGAAGTCGCGTGCGGCGGCGATGGCGTCCTCGACGGAAGGACCGGCGAAGTGTACGTCGGCGCCGTAGGAGCTGGTCGCCTGCTGTTTGGGTACTGGCGCACCATCGGGCATGAACACCGTGGCCGGCACGCAGAGAAGAGCTGCGGACAACGCGACTCCTTGGGCATGATTACCTGCACTGGCGGCGACCACGCCGCGGCGCCGCTCCTGGGCGTTGAGACGCGCTATCCGGACGTAGGCACCGCGGATCTTGAATGATCCCGTCCGTTGCAGGTTTTCGCATTTCAACGCGACTTGGGTGCCGATCAGCTCACTGAGCCAGCGTGAGCCTTGAATTGGTGACGTGTCGACCACCTCGTCGAGCAGCGACCGGGCCGCAACGAGGTCGTCGGCCTCGACGGGCCCGTCGGTGCGGTCACACCGATTCACGAGGTCTCAGATTTTAAGTCCCGTGAAACCGATGCCGCCATCACGCCAATCCGTCGGTGAATGCTGCTCTGATGTCGTGCACTGCCGCACCTTCAAGCCCCAGCGACTGCACCGTACGCCCCTCGGCCACGAAGTCGCGTCCGCATAGTACGTTGCTCAAGGTGATGAATGCGTCGACAAGCGGCAGCTTCATCCCGATGGCCGTGGCGAGCGACTGCCAGATGACCAAGCCGAAGGGGACGTCCTCAGTGAAATACCGATGCGTCACCGAGTCGGGTTCGGGGAAGCCCTGCCGGCCGTAGCCCTGGCGAATCTTGTCGACGAAGGTGCCCTCCGAGACGCCGTACGCGTCATTGAGGAAGCCCCAGAAGCTGGAGACTTCGGCTCCTAGTGCATCGGCGAGGCCGAGCCGCTCCTTGTCCATCGCATCGACGACGTCTCCGATACGCGGCGTGACAAGTGAATGCAGCGGGTGGCAGTCGGCGTCTTCGACAGTCTTGAAATTGAGGACAGTCGGGGGAACGTGATAGATCGGATTTGAGTTGCTCAGCCCGACCGCCAGAGTGTCCTGGCCGTCGACATACCGGTCTCCGAAGTACGTGCTCGCAATGCGCAGGGCCTGCGGTGTCGCCGATCGTGGCACAGCCGCGATGTGGATGGAATGTTTGATGGCGCCGATGTATACCGTCGCGGGCCCCCGCATGCGGCAGGTGTAGAGGCTGGTTGACGTCTCCGCGATCAGACAGGGTGTCCGACGCGCGAGCGCGAACATGCGCGACAGTTCTACCGCACTGCCGAGCACTCCCGGCTGAAAGACCACGAGCTGCCGCGGTTCGAGCACATCAGCCAGCGCTTCGGAGATGTACGGGTGCGCGAACGCGGGCGTGGCGACGATGATGATCTCTGCATGCTCGACGGCTGCCTTCAAGTCGGTCGTCGACAGCGAGGGCTTACCGTGACCCTCGACATCACCGACCAAGTCGATACCGTCGTTCGCCTTGATGGGGTCGAGATCACGCCCCCATCGGTCGAAAATTCGGCTGTCGTGCCCTAGAAGCGCCATGTGGCCGGCGATCGCTTGACCCACGTTGCCTGCACCGATGACCGCGATTGTTCCCATCTGTTGCCTCTTTCATGTTGTGCGGGGGAGTTAGAAGTACGAGCTCGAAAAATGAACTACAAGTCGTCGTTTGGGCGTATCCATCGAGGCACGCCACCGGTGGGTCATCTCACCGGCACTCCGGGACCAAGTGGGATACCGATCAGATACCAAGCCACGAAGAACAGCGACCAGGAAACCAGAACCGTGAAGGCTACGGGAACCGTGAACGACAACAGCGTGCCAACGCCCGCATTCTTGCGGTACTGCTGCATGAACCCAAGCGCAAGAACGAAGTACGCGTTCATCGGCGTAACGCAGTTGGTCACCGAGTCGCCGATCATGAACGAGACCATCGCCGCTTCGGGTGCGAGGTCGATATACATCATTACCGGAACGATCACGGGCGCAAGAATCGACCACATCGCCGCTCCGCTGGTGATGATCATATTCAGGAAGCTGATCGTGACGACCACGGTCAACAAGATGATCAGGTGCGGAGCTTCAAGGGATTTCAGAAGATCGGCGCCTTCGACAGTGATGACATTGCCAATACCCGTCCACTTGAAATAAGCCAGGAACTGCGAGACGGCGAAAAACAGGACGATAACCGGCGCGATGGACTTGACGCCTTCGACCATCACTCCAGGAACGGCGCTCAGCGACGGTATCGTGCCCACCTGGCGGCCGTAGACGATGCCCAGAACCGCGAAGAGTAGGGCGATGAACACAGCGATGTTCACCACGACGACCGATTGGACGATGCTGCCGCCGCCGCCACGCATCATCGAGCCGGGATGGAGCAGCGCTGCGACGACAAGGACGTAGCCGATGAGCACTGCTGCGCAGAGTTTGAGGCCGCGTCGTTCACGCACAGTCAATGCGATCGCGATCGTATCGTCGGTCGTCGCCGACTCGTTTCTGGTGACCCCGGGGATGGCGACGTTGAAGGCTGCCGCGGTGGCACGGTCGTCCTCCGCGGTCGGCCGCTGAGCCAGGTCGGGTCGCTTGGCCAGAACAAAGTCGACGACCAAGGCGATCACGACCGACAGGAACACCGAGGACGCCGCGGTGAAGAAGTACGTGGATACGGGTGTCACCACGTAGTTCGGATCGACGGTCTGGGCTGCCGTCGTAGCCAGGGACGAGCGGATGGCGTCGGAGGGGGTCACAAGCGGACTGGCGTTGAAACCGACGGCCGTGGCCACATACGCGACCATCAGTCCAAGCATTGGGCTACGTCCGGCAGCTCGGAAGGCGAGCGCGCCCAACGGGATCATGACGAGGTACGCCGAGTCGCCCATGACATGGCCGATCATCGAGCTGAAAGCGATCGCAAAGGTCAGCCATCGATCGGGCAACCTGACGACGGTGATTCGCAGCAGTGCGGTGAGCAGGCCGCTGCTCTCCGCGATGACCACGCCGAGCAGTACGACGATGATCACCGACAGCGGGGGGAACCCGGCAAAATTGTCGAGTGCGGATTCCGCAGCGAACTTCAAGCCCTCCATCGAGAGCAAGTTCCTGACCTCGACGACGTCGCCCGACGAGGGCAGCGTTACCACGACTCCAAGCGTTGCCAGGATGACGCTGACGACTCCGAGCACCGCTGTGAAGAACCAGAAGAGCCAAAAGGGATGTGGGAGTCTGTTTCCCGCACGTTCGATTGTGCCGAGGATCCGGAAAAGGCGATTGGTCTCGACTTCCGGCACGTCAGCCCTGCTGGGTGTTTGCGTCATCATCCCACCGCCTACCCGTCGATTCGACCCGAGACAGATCGTCACCATCTGAAATCGGTGTGATATTTCACAGGAACGATACACTGGGCACATCGGCTGTCAAGAGGTTCTCGGCAGCAGTCGATCAGGATCTCGATCCGGCCGCGCTACTGTGCGGAACGGCCATGGAGTGGAGGTTGGGTGTGGGCTCGTCGTTGGCGGATCAGGCATATGTCTCCCTCAAGCGCGACATCATCCGGTGCAAGCTGCGCCCCGGGGAGGTCATCGTCGAATCGTCGCTGGCGAGTGATTACGGGATGAGCAAGACGCCCATCCGCGAAGCGATCAATCTGCTCCGCCGCGAGGGCCTCGTCGTCGTCATGCCCCGCAAGGGGACGTTCGTTAAATCCATAGATGTCAACGACATACAGGACACGTACCGGTTGCGCCTACTCCTCGAGCCCGAAGCGGCGGCGCTCGCCGCCAAACGCGGCTCTCCTGAAGACTTCGCGCGGCTGGAGGTGCTGCGAGCCGCCACCATCGCCGACGGCGCAGAACAAGCCGACCTCAATGAGGCCAATCGACTGCTGCACGTGGGCATCGCCGAGGTCGCTCGGGTGCCGCTCATCGTGCCGATGATCAACTCCCTGCACGAGGAAGTCGAAAGGTTCTTCAACCTTCGAGGCGAGCTGGGGCGGCCTCGATACGTCAGCGTCAATCACGGCAATTTGATCGACACCATCAAGACCGGCGACGAGGAAACGATCCGCGCAGTGGCCGCCGACGGCATCAAGAGGTCGCGCCAATACATGTTGGAGACCCTCTTGGCCCCCTCAGACGGATAGCCAGTCAGCTCACAGCCCGAAGTCGGTCCGCTTCAGCTGCCGTTGCCGCCAAGCGAGCAGCACGCCGATCAGCGCGACGGTGATGCAGGTGAGGAGAAGCAGCAGAGCCGAGACTGCCGCGACATCGGGCGACGTACCGAAACGAATGCCATCCCACAGCAGCCGCGGGAGCGTGGTCACGCGCAGACCGCTCAAGAACAGCGACACCACCGACTCGTCGAACGAGTGCAGAAAGCACAGCAACAGCGACGCCAATAGCCCAGGGGCCATCAGCGGCAGCGTAATTCGCCCCAGGATGCGCCGTGGAGACGCGCCGAGACTTGCCGCGGACCGCTCCAAAGTCGCATCCACGCCGACATAGGCGGCCGAAACCAGGACGAACGCGAAGGGAACGGTCAGTGCTGTGTGAGCGATCATGATGCCGATCTCGCTGTCGGTGAGGCGGATAGCGCGACCGGTCAACCGGAACAGCTCGGCGTAGGCGAGATATGCACCGACAGCGAACACCACCGTCGGGACACTCAGCGGAGCCATGGCTATCGACTCGATCACACCCGTCAAGGGATTGCGGCTGCGCCCCAGTCCCAGAACCAACAGCACGGCGAGTGCGGTGGCCACCACCGCGACGACCCCGCCGATGCGCAGGCTGGTGCCAGCTGCATTGACCCAATCCGGGTTCGTGACGATCGATTCGAACCATCGCAAGGAATAGGTGCGTGGCGGAAAGACAATCGTGTCGCCGTCGCTGAAAGCCACCGGGAAGAGGACAACCAGGGGCAGCAGCATGAAGATCGTGACCAGCGGTAGGTATGTGTGCCGTCCGACCGAGGACGCCGCCCGGGCCACCCGGCGGATGGCCGGCGGGATGCGGTGCCGGGTGGTCAACTGCTCGCGCAGCACAGTACTGGGCACGCTGGTCGCCGAAGGCGACATCGTTCGCGTGCCCGGCCGTGCGTTCTGCCACGGGGTCAGCCACCGGGTGAGCAATCCGATGAGGCCTACGACGATCAACGCGATCACGGCGAGGACGAGGCCCAGTGAGGCGGCAAGGCTCCAGTTGTACCCGTTCTCGATCTGCGATTGGATGACTTGCGCGATCATCGTCTGATCCTTGCCCCCCAGGACCGCGGGAGCGATGAAAGTAGCCATCGAGAACAGGAACACCAGGATCGCACCGGAGCGAATCCCCGGGATGGACAAGGGCACGATGACGCGGAGGAACGCCATCGCCGAGCCGGCCCCGAGACTGCGGGCCACCAGGAGTGTGCGGGTGTCGACGCGCTGCATGACCGTGACCAAGGAGAACACCATGAGCGGAATGGTCACGTGGACCAGGGCAATGACGACCGCCCCAGTGGTGAAGAGCATTTCACGGGGCTGGTCGGTGAGTCCTAGTGCCTGCAGAGCCGAGTTGATGACTCCGTTACGCCCCAGGATGACGACCCAGGAGAAGGTCCTCACCAACACGCTGGTGAGAAACGGCACCAGCACCAGCAGGATCAACAGCAGTCGGCGGACCCCGCTGGCTCGACTGATCATCCAGGCGAGAGGGAACGACACCACGAGTGTGATCACCGTCGTGATCAGCGATATGACGAGCGTATTTGCCGCGACGCGCAGGTACAGCGGGCTGATGGCCTGAGCGATCGACACTCCACCGTCTGCCCAGAGCTGGGGCACGACGTTGAGCAGCGGCAAGAAGTAGGCGATTGCCAGGACGATCAGGCCGGGCAGAACGTACCAAGACGCTGCCCGTGAACGGGTTGTCGTCAGTGCAGCAGCCACTGGTCCCACCGTGCCTTGACGTCAGGAAGGTTCTCCGCCCACCACGCAGCATCGAGAGTGGCGCCGAGGTCGGCGTTCTCCGGGCTCCCCGGCAGACGGGCAGCACGTTCTCTAGCGATGAAATCGAAGGCGTTCGTATTTGTCGGGCCGTACGGGATGGCCGCCGACATCGCCGCCTGCGGCTCCGGGGAGGTGGCGTAGTCGATGAACTCCATTGCGCCCTTGACATTCAGAGCCTCTTTGGGAACCACCCAGTACTCGGTCACGGCGATCGCGTCGTCCCACCCGAACGTCCAGTCCGCGCCCGCCGCAATCGCGTCCTCGATGCGTCCGTTACCGACGAACGCCGCATCCACTTCGCCCTGCTGGATCAACGTCTGAACATCAGACGGGCTCTTGAACGCGACGACCTGGTTCTTGATGCGATCGAGAACCTTGAACGCGCGGTCGACGTCCAGGGGGTATAAATCAGCAGGCTTGACGCCATCGGCGAGCAGGGCGAACTCGAGGGTGAAGGTGGGGTTGGGCCCAAGTACGCGCCGCGCCTTGACGGCCGGGTCGAAAAACTGCTCGGCGCTCAAACCGTCCGGGAAGACGGCCTTGCTCCACGCCGGCACCTGGCCGAAAGTGAGATACCCGATGCCGTACTTCTGCTTGAGGCCCTGGGGTACACCGTCGGCCTTGACGACGGTGTAGTCGATCGGCTCAAGAAGGTCGTCACCGGCGGCGGTGAGATAGGACGGACCGTCGGAGGTGACGACGTCCCAGTCGACCTGGCCGCTCTTGACCATCGCCTTCAATTTGTCGTACGACGCCCCCTCAGTAGCAGTCACCTCGATCCCGCTCTGCTTCGCGTACGGCTCGAAATATGCTGCTGTCTGCGCATCCTGGAAGGATCCGCCATACGATGCGACGACGATCGCGTCGGACGCCGGTTGTCCCCCGGCGCAACCGGCAGTTGCCGCAACGGCGGCCAGGCCCACCGCGAACCGTGCCATGCGCCTGCCGCGCGGCGATGTGAACGGTTTCATACGACTGCTCCTTCGATTTCCCACGATGTGTCGATCGCGAGGTCACCCGGCGAGAGGCGGACGGCGTCGGTTTCCGTCCAGGAGACCTTTATGGCGTCCCCGATTGAGAACGGCTGCGCCGTGCCGGGTACGGAGGCGACGACGGTCTGACCGTCGGCGAATTCGACGGTGGTGCGCCACAGCGGGCCGAAGTAGATGACTCCCGTGACGGTGGCCGGAATTCCGTGTCCCGCTGCCGTCGTGAGCCGGACGACCTCGGGCCGCAGCGCGAGCTCGACCTCTCGTCCGGCGTCTGCGGGCCCAGCATTGGCGACTGGGACAGTGACCCCGCATACCGCGATGCCCCGCGCGTCAGGCGCGATTGTGCCTCTGACGAAGGAGCTTTCGCCGACGAATCGCGCGATGAAGCGAGTCGAGGGCGAGGTGTACATCTGCTGTGGGCTGTCGGTCTGCTGGAGAGCGCCGTCCTTCATCACTGCGATACGATCGGCGAGCGACATCGCTTCGATCTGGTCGTGGGTGACCGTGATGACGGTGATGCCGAGTTCTTGCTGAATTCGCTTCAGCTCGATTTGCATCTCTTCTCTCAGCGCGCGGTCCAGCGCGCCGAGCGGTTCGTCGAGCAGCAGAATGGGCGGCCCGAACACCAAGGCGCGGGCGAGGGCGACGCGCTGTTGCTGGCCGCCCGACAGCTGCGCCGGATACATGCGAGCCTTATTGCTGAGCCGGACCAGCTCGAGAGCAGCGCTGATCCGTTGCTGCCGTTCGCTCTTCGCCAGCCGACGCATCCGCAGGGGGAAACCAACGTTCTGTTCGACTGTCATGTGTGGAAACAGGGCGTAATTCTGGAAAACAACTCCAATGTTGCGATCCTGTGGCGTCACGGCGCCCACGTCGACGCCGTTGATCTCGACCCGCCCGGTCTGCGGTTGCTCGAATCCGGCGATCAACATCAGGAGCGTGGTTTTTCCCGAGCCGCTCGGTCCGACGAGCGCGAAGAATTCTCCGCTGTGCACGTCGAGCGACACGTTGTCGACCGCTGTTACATCGCCGTAGCGCTGGGTCACTCCGACCAGAGACAAGGCGACCGGGTTTACATCTTTCGGCATCAACAGTTCCTACTCGAGTTCGAGGTGCGGCAAACATTTGTGTATGTCGGCGGAGCCTTCACTCCAGCACTGCGCCGGCGCGCCCACGGCCGCCCGGCTCTTCCGACTGCCGACATTCGGGCACCGCCCTGGCGGTGCACGCACACCATGGAGTGTGCCCGGGATCTCATTGCCATGGCGAAAGCTTGCCCCGGCGGCGGCGATATCTCCAATACTCGTTTCGCGTATGTCGTGATACGCACGAGATATCACAGCAGGAAAACACCAGCTCCAGCCGTGTCCGAACACTCGGCAACGCGCACACCTCAATCAAAAGCGGCGCGCGGCCCCGAAGATCGACCAGTCCAATATTCCGGCCAGTGCCTCCAACGCGACGAGCGCACCACTGGAGTTCCCGTGCGCGTCCAGAGGCGGACTCCACACCACAATGGAGCCCTTGCCCGGCGCGACCGCCACAATCACTCCGGAGATGGCGGACTTCGCAGGCAAGCCGATCCGGAACGAGACGTCGGCGGCCGCGCTATAAGTACCTGACATCAGC
Source organism: Mycobacterium sp. NPDC003449 (assembly GCF_053588415.1). Lineage (NCBI taxonomy): Bacteria > Bacillati > Actinomycetota > Actinomycetes > Mycobacteriales > Mycobacteriaceae > Mycobacterium > Mycobacterium sp. NPDC003449. The sequence continues at coordinate 8,622 of NZ_JBSFPX010000147.1, read as the reverse complement.
AGAACCGAGTTGATGCGGCGCCGCTCATCGCGCTCCAACACCTGAAAGCGGTGGTCGGTATCGGCGAGGAACAACGAGGCCGACGCGAGATCGCGGGCGCTCCCCTCGATCGCGCACTGTTTGAAGTACTCCCGTAGCGCCGCATCGGGATCTCGGTAGAGCAGTCCGCGCTCTGCCAGCAAGTGTGCGATCGCCCGGTTACGGTGGCTTGTAACGGATTCCGATGTCGCGACCCGCTCATTGATCGACCAGGACGTTGACCGAGCCTGCGACCGCAGCATGCTCTGCACCGCAGTGGACGCACTGCCGACCAGAACATCGAGATGATCGGTGACGGTGATCGCTCCGGCGTTCACGAACGGGTTGGCAGGCCGCAGCTCGCGATCCAGATCAGCCACCGAATTGTGGTCATGGGCCGACTGGCCCCACCCGATCCGGCTCCACGCCCCAGCGTCGCGGGACACCAAGGCGCACAGCGCGAAGACCTTCGACACACTCTGCATCGACACCGGCTCATCCGCATCTCCGAAGGAGACGGTGTCACCGTTGCTCGTCGCGATGGCCACGCCGAACTTGCGTGGATCCTGCTTTTGCAGAATCGGTATCTGGGCCGTGACCGTTCCGCGTTCGGCGGCGGCGCGTGCGAGAGACGTCACACGACGTTGAACAGCCGCGTCGACAGCATTCAGTCCGGGCTCATCCACGGCGCCCCTTCCACCACGCCACCCACCCCGGCGGATACGACCGTCGCTGACGCTCGGGCTCGCCGGGGCGCCGTCCGGCGCCCCGACGCAGCCGCTAGTTCTCGAACTTGGCGATGACGGATTCGTCGATCTCAACGCCCAGCCCGGGAGCTTCGGTCGGTCGTACGTATCCATCCTTGTCGACCGTGATCGGCGGCGACGAGATGATTCCGCCGAGGCGTTGGTACTCGTCGAGGGAGCGAACGCCAGGCTCGTACATCAGTTCCAGCCACATCGGACCGGCAACCGTACAGGCCAGGTGCATCGTGGCGGCGAGGCCCAGACCACTGAGGCCGTGATGCGGGATGAAGTGCAGACCGCTCATCTCCGTATAAGCGGCGATCTTGCGGATCTGCGAAATCCCCTCCGACAGAGTGCAATCAGGCTGAATAATGTCATAGGCCCGTGCGTCGATAAGGCGACGGAACTCATGCAGTCCAGTGTTCGCTTCCCCGCCGGCAATATAGATGTCGGTCTCCTCGACCAGCCGCGCCAGCCCGTCGATGTCATGTCGTGGGAGCGGCTCCTCGAGCCACAGAACGTCGCGGGCCTCAAGCTCGCGTGCGACGGTCAGGGCCCGGTAGTAGTCCCACGGCACGTCTTTGAGCGGAGACGGCAGATGCGTCGCCTGGTTGGCGTCGACCATGATCGTCATGTCAGGTAGCGCGCTTCGCATGGCGTCGACAACTTCGAGGTCCTTCGTGACGTCGTCACGGTGGAATCGAAGCTTGACCGCGGTGTACCCCTCGCTCGCATAACTGTGTGCCAACTCGACTGTGCTCTGCGGGGATCGCAGGATGCTGGTGCTGGCGTAGCCCGGAAGCACGTCACGGACGCTGCCCCACAACCGGTGCAGCGGCAGGTCGGCGATCTTGCCGATCGCGTCCCACACGGCCATGTCGATGAACCACTTCGCCCCCGCCTGGCGCAGAACAGCCGAGATCGACTCCGCGGCAGTGACTGGCAGCCCCACCAGGTACGGCGTCACCCATTTGTCAATCGCACCCGCCTGGTGCCCATCGGCGCCGGCCCAACCGATGACCCCGCCCTCGGTGACCAGCTTGACGAGAGTGAACTCGCGGTCCGCTCGTGCCAGGCCCGGTTGCCATGAGGGCTTGAAGTCGTTGTCGTAAGGCAGGGTCAGGTTGAATGCCTCCAAGCTGCGGATACGGACATCCGCACGCGCAGCACTGAAGGACGGTTCTGCAATCGTCTCGGTCTGAAGCAGCATTCTGGTTCCTTTGATAGTGGCCGGCGGATATGGGTTCGACGTCTGTCTCGGCGCACGCCTCATGGGCGGCCAAGTTGGATGGATCTCGGAGTGCGCGTGAGCAATTCGATACCGTCTTCGGTTACCCGCACCGTTTCGCTGATCGAGATACCCGATGCGGACAGGTACATGTGAAACACCATGTTGGGCAGAACTTCCCAGTCCGCCACCGGGGTGAACAGGTGGGCGAAGTCGGCCAGTTTGGGTCCGGTGATGATGCCGAGGCCATAGCCCGTGTTGTGCGTGAAGCTCGGACGAATGCCGGCTCGCGCCAACTCTTCTCGCCCGATTCGGTCGACCGCTTTCGCAGCCAGTCCTGGACGGACCGATTGGAACTGCAGATCCTGGATATGTGCCAACTGGTCGAAGTCGGACTGAAGTCGACTCGGGACATCCCCCAGGAGCGCCGGCCGCATGAGCCGCGAAGAGTAACCGTTGGACTGTGGGAGCAACTCGATGTGAACCGGCTCGCCGACCTCAAGTCGGTGGTCTCCGACTCCACCATGGAAGTGCGTGCTCTTCGACCCCATGCCGAGCAGGACGATCCGTGGGGCGTTGTTGTCGGCTCCTGCACGTAGCGCGGCTTCATAGCCCGCCCCGACGAGTTCCCTCTCACTGACCCCCTCGGCGAGCGCGGAAACAGTTGCTGCCATCGCAACATCTGCGATCGCAGCCGACCGCCGGTGGTCCTCGATCTCACTCGCCGACTTCTGTGCCCGCATCTGGAGAACCACACCGGAGACATCAGCGAATCGGGCGCGAGGAAGGCCGGCGACGATCCGCTGGTAATCACGAACGCTCAAGTAGTTCGAATCAAGCTCCTGCGCAATGGTCGCTTGGGCGAGACCCATCTGACGTATCTCGGCAATCAAGACGTCGAACGGATCGTCCCAATCCGAGTACGTCACCCGGTCCTCAACCCATGACGTCGCGGAGAACACCGGCTCATCGATCTTTCGGACGACCGCTCGTACAGTGCCATCGGCGGTCACGATGCAGCACTGGTACATGACCGCCGTTGCCGAGTAGCCGAACAGGTACCGCATGTTGTCCGCGGAATCGATGATCGCGGCGTCGATCTGACGTGTTCGCAGGAGGCCGGCGAACCTGTTGAGCCGACCGACTCGCTCGTCGTTGGTCAAGGTGTCGGGGCGTCCCGCGGCCGTCTCTACCGTCGTCATGGTTCGAGTGTCACCGCCAACCAGCGATATATCCAATACATGTTTTCGACGCTCCGCGATACGTACAGGATATGATGCGCGCTTATGGAGCTACGCCACCTGCGCTACTTCGTAGCCGTAGCCGAGGAACTGAACTTCGGTAGAGCAGCCCGGCGGTTGAATATGTCGCAGCCTCCGCTGAGCACTCAGATCAAGGCTCTCGAACGTGAGTTGGGCGCCACCCTGTTCGACCGCGGCTCACACCGCACCCAACTCACCGCCTCGGGTGAGGTGATGCTCGAAGCGGCCTACGAAGTACTCAACCTCCTGGACCTGATGCCGGCTCGTGTCGCAGGTGCGGCGTCGGCCGAAACAGGTACGTTGTCGGTCGGCGCCGTCCCCACCGCCATACCAGGAATTCTGCCGCGCGTGATCAAGCAGTTCAAAAAGAGGTATCCCGGTGTGCAGCTGCAGATTCGGGAGATGAACACACGCGACCAACTGGACGCGCTGGAAGCCGGCACGCTCGCTATAGGCCTGGTCCGGCGCGGACTGCACTCGAAACGACTCGCACAGACACCGGTCCTCGCCGAACGTCTACTGCTGGCCGTCCCCGACAGTCACCCCCGGATTCACGACACCGACGGCGTCCGGCTCAGCGATCTCAGCAACGAAGACTTCATCTTCTTCAGCCGAGAAATCGGCCGATGGCACTACGACGAACTGATTCGCGTGTGCGAATCGGTCGGCGAGTTCACGCCGCGAGTCGCCCAACAATGCGACACCGTGATGAACCAGCTGGGGTTGGTGAGCGCGGGCCTCGGCGTCGCCCTCGTCACCGATCTGACGCGCTCAGTGCGTGTCAACGGAGTTCGCTACGTCGACCTCACCGACGTGGACGTTTCCTTCCCCCTCATCGCCACATGGGACGATCGGATCGCCGACCCCCTGCGCGCCAGATTCGTCCACATGATCGCAACGACGGGACGCGAGCCCTCGGACCACCCGCATCAAGGAAAGGCACGCGTCGGCAGTAACCACCTCCCGAGCGAGCGGGGGCTCTGACAACGGTCGGCGACGGCGGTGCGGACCGACGACTCGGCCGACTCGAGTCCACGCACAATGTGCTGCCCGCACTCATCCCGACCGACGCCTGACCAACCGCCAGCAGCCAGCGTCGCCCGCCACCAACCCGGCGATCTCCAGCATGGCCAGTGGACCCAGCACCAGGTGCGGCGCGAGCCCGGCCGCTACCCCGATCTCGTCCACGGTGGAGGTGCCCCGGGCAGGCAGGGCGTCATAGACCCGCTTCTCGTCCGGCCCGAGCTCATCGAGAGGCCCGGACGGATGTTGCTCATCGGGCGCGAGTTCGCCGATGTGTCCGACCAGCTCGACCACCTCCGACGCCCGCCCGACCAGCACGGCGCCGTCGCGCAGCAGTGCGTGACAGCCCGCCGAGGCCGCCGAGGTGACCGGCCCGGGCACCGCACCCACCTGACGGCCCATCGCCCTGGCCCATCCGGCGGTGTTGGCCGCACCGCTGCGCAGGCCCGCCTCCACCACCACGGTGGCCCCCGACAGCGCCGCGACGAGGCGGTTGCGGGTGAGGAAGCGCAGCCGCCCCGGCGGCGTGCCCGGCGGGTACTCGCTGACCAGCAGGCACTCCCGTCGGATCCGGTGGAACAATGCGCTGTGCCCGGCCGGGTAGGGGTTGTCGATTCCACCCGCCACCACGGCCACCGTGATCCCCTCACAGGCCAGGGCGGCCCGGTGTGCCGCCCCGTCGATTCCGTACGCGCCACCGGAGATCACCGTGACATCGCGTTCGGCCAGGCCGGCCGAGATATCGGCCGCGACATGCTCGCCGTAGGCAGTTGCCGCCCTGGTGCCGACAATGGCCGCGGCGCGGCCGGACACCTCGTCGAGGCGGGCCGGCCCGACCGCCCACAGCACCAGCGGCGGATGCCCGTTGGGCCGGTTCGTTATCCCGGAGAGGGCGGTCAGCGACAACAACGGCCATTCGTCGTCGGCAGGCGTGATCAACCGCCCGCCCATTCGATCCAGGATCGCGAGATCATGGTCGGCACAATCCATCTCACGCCTGGCATCGACCCATCGCGCCAAGCTCGACTCGACGTCGCCGGCCTTCACCTTGGCCTCCGCCTCGACCGGCCCAAGAGTAGCGACCAGGGCCGTCAACTCCGGACACGGTGGTTCGGCCACCCGGGACAGATACGCCCACGCCCGACGCTCCACATCGGTCATGACACACCACCGTTCTGACGAAAGCTCAAGGCAGTAGACATATCCTCAAGCGCTGGTATGGTCCGGCCGGCCAGGTCCGCCAGCGTCCACGCGACCCGAAGACAACGGTCTGCGCCTCGCATGCTGATCGCGCCGCGGTCCAGCGCGATGCTCAGCGGCCGCATCGTGGCCCTTGGCAACCGGAATTCGCGCCGCAACAGTGATCCACCGACTTCGGCGTTGGTGCGGATACCGTGCGGTCCCCACCGCTCTTCCGCGGCTCGGCGGGCCGCGGCCACGCGTTGCCGCACGGTGGCGCTCGACTCCCCGGCCTCCGGTGTGAATGCGCCCGCGGTGACCGGATGCAGCTGGACCCGCAGGTCCACTCGATCCACCAACGGCCCGGACAGCTTGCCCCGATACCGGAGCCTGGCCTGCGCGGAACAGATGCAGTCGACCGGATTGGGCGGGGCGCACGGGCACGGGTTGGCCGCCAGGATCAACTGGAATCGGGTCGGGTAGCACGCCACCCCGTCGCGGCGGGCCAACCGGATCTCCCCGTCCTCCAACGGGGTCCGCAATGCTTCCAGTGCGCTCGTGCCCATTTCGGCGAACTCGTCGAGGAACAACACGCCCCGGTGGGCCCGGCTCACCGCACCCGGCCGGGCCAGCCCGCTGCCACCACCGACCAGGGACGCGACACTCGACGTGTGGTGCGGAGCGACGAACGGCGGGCGGGTGATCAGCGGGGTGTCGCTCGCCAACAACCCGGCGACCGAATGGATCGCCGTCACTTCCAACGATTCCTCATCCGACAACGTCGGCAGCAGGCCGGGAACACGCTGTGCCAACATGGTTTTCCCGATGCCGGGTGGACCGGTGAGCATCAGATGATGCGCCCCGGCGGCGGCCACCTCGACGGCATAGCGGGCCTGACCCTGGCCCACCACATCGGCGAGGTCGGCGGCAGGCTCAGTGGCCCGCTCGCCTGCGACCGTCCGCCCGTACAGGTCGGTCTTGTTCGCGAACCACGCCTTCAGTTGCCCCAATGTGCGCACGCCGAAGACTTCGATGCCGTCGACCAGGCTCGCCTCGGCGAGGTTGTCGACGGGCACGACCACCGTCGGCCAGCCTTCCTGCTTGGCCGCCAGCACCGCGGGCAGCACCCCGTGAATCGGACGTACCCGGCCGTCGAGCGCGAGTTCGCCGAGCAGCACGGTCTTCTCCAGTCGCGGCCAGTCCTTGTTGAGGTGCGCCGACAGCACCGCCGCGGCAAGCGCTATGTCATAGACCGACCCCATCTTCGGCAGCGTGGCCGGTGACAACGCCAACGTGAGCCGCGACATCGGCCAGTCGTTGCCGCAATTGGTGATCGCGGCACGGACCCGGTCGCGGGACTCCTGCAATGCGGCGTCGGGCAACCCGACCAGATGGATGCCCGGCAGCCCCGAGGTGATGTGGGCCTCGATCTCCACGATCACGCCGTCCAGCCCGCGCACCGCCACCGAATACGCTCGGCCCAGCCCCATTTCAGCCCACCCCCCGCAGATGGGTGATTTCGGGCGTGCGGCTGCGCCCAATCCGGATCCCGATCACGTCGATACGCAACTCGGCCCACCGCCGGTCCTGCTCGGCCAGCCACAGCGCGGCCAGCCGGCGGATGCGCCGCACCTTCTGCGCGGTGACCGCCTCGGCCAGTCCACCGAAGCCGTCGCCGGTACGTGTTTTGACCTCGACGAACACCACGGTGCGCGAGCCGGCGTCCTCGACGATCACGTCGAGTTCGCCGTAGCGACACCGCCAGTTACGGGCCAGCGTATGCATGCCCTGCGCGCTCAGATGGTCGACGGCCAGCTGCTCGCCTAATGCGCCGATCTCGGCCCGTGTCATGGAAGTCATGACCACACCGTGTGGCCACGCTCCGACAACACCGGCGCCGACAGCGGCAGTTATCCCCAACCCTGACTTCATCCACAGGCGGAGCCGACGGTCTACCGACGTTGGAAGGCCGCGGTCGGGAGACCCTCGACGGCGCAGTCGGCGACGAACGTGCGCCCGTCATGCGGACCGGGGCTGTCCAATCCGTGGGTTGCCGAGGTCACGACTATCCGGCCACCGCCGATCGCGATGCTGGTGGGCTGACGCGCAGGCACCGGAACCACTTCCACGAGCCGACCAGACGGCGAGTAACGGTGAATCTCACCGGCGCCCCAGATCGCCGACCACAGGTGGGACTCGGCGTCGACGGTCATCCCGTCCGGCGATCCGTCGACGTTGGCGAATTCGTCACGGCCGCTGAGTTCTCCGTCAGCACCTACGGAGTATCGGTAGATCAACCCCGCTGCGCTGTCGGCCAGGTACATCACCGCGCCCGCGGCGTCGAACGCGGGACCGTTCGGAATCGCGACGCCCTCGACAACCCGGGTCACAGTCAGGTCGGGGTCCACCCGGTACAGCGCACCGGCCGCCGGTGTCGGCTCATAGGCCATCATGCCCGCCCAGAACCGACCGGCCGGATCGCACGCCCCGTCGTTCATGCGTACCGGCACCATCGCGTCATCGCCCAACGTCGCGACCCAGTGCGGCGCGAAATCTGAGTCCAGTAAAGCTATTCCATTGCCTGCCGCGGCGATGAGCTGCCCTGGCGCGCCGGCGATCGGCGCCACCGCACCCAGCGGCACCGCCAGGGACCCGACCGGCGACAGGTCACCGCCGGATCGATCCGCGCCGTACAGCCGCCCCCTGAGCAGATCGACCAGTAACAGGCGGTCGTCGACCAGGCGCGCGCCCTCCCCCAACTCGAGCGCAGGCCCGAAAGCCCGCCAATCGGTGGTGACCACGCGCGATCTCACGATGAGTCTTTCGTGACGCTCCAGCCGCCGTCCACCGGGATGCTGGCTCCCGTGACGTAGGAACTGGCTTCCGAGGCCAGAAAGGAGATCACCGATGCGACCTCGTCTGGCATTCCGAGTCGTCCGAGTGCGGTGGCGGCAGCGCTCGTTCGCCGGTCGTCGTCGCCGATGTCGTCCCACAACCCGGTGAGGATCGGTCCAGGCAGCACGGTGTTGACCCGGAGGTCACCTCCGTACTCGACGCACAGTTGGCGGCCGAGGCCCGCGAGCCCGGCCTTGGCCGTCGCGTTCATCATCGTCACCGATCCCGGCCAGCGCCGCGCCATCGGTGACATCTTCCGGCGCGGATGGGC
>NZ_JBSFPX010000146.1:0-19601 GCF_053588415.1 Mycobacterium sp. NPDC003449 | reverse complement strand
TGCGCGAAGACCAGACGATCGGGATGAGCGCTTGCGCGAAGACCAGACGATCGGGATGAGCGCTTGCGCGAAGACCAGACGATCGGGATGAGCGCGGCAACCACGCTTTGTCGGCGCGCGGTGCTATGAACGGGCCATGAGCATCCAGTGCCGGGAGTGTGCGGCCGGGCTGGAGCACTGCCACGGCACCGTCATTCATCACGCCCGGTACCGCGCGGAGTGCACCGACGACGGCTGCACCACTCCGGAGACCGCGCACACCTTCAGCGTCGACTGCGAGGCCGTCGGCTGTCCGTGCGGGCGGGATCAGACCGTGCGGGCCGTCGCCACCTAGCCCATCGGGTCGTCGGACCGCAGCGCATCCTCGACCGGATGGACGTCGACCTCCGGGTAGAACGGTGGGGTCAGCGTCGACCACTGCACGCAGCTCCACCGGCCGTCGGTGATCGGCGCCAGCACCACCGACTCGGTGTTGGCCAGGTGGTGGTCGAGCGCGAAGCCGCCGTCGACGCCGGCCAGCACCGCCGCCACCAGCCGGATCGCCGCACCGTGGCTGACCAGGACGATGTCACCGTCGAAGGCGTGGTCGTCGAGGTAGCGCAGCCGCAGCTGGTTGAGCACCGGCACGTACCGGTGCAGCACGTCGGTGCCCGACTCGCCGCCGGGCATCGCGACGTCGAGTTCGCCCTCGTGCCAACGCTGGTAGATGGTGTTGAACTGGGTGATCGCGGCGTCGTCGTTGCGGTTCTCCAGTTCACCGACCTGGACCTCGTGGACACCCTCGAACTCGTGGGGCGACAGCTCGGCCTGCCCGGCGATGCCCGCCGCGGTCTGCGCCGCGCGCCGCGCGACCGAATGCGCGACGATCGTCGGCCGCTGCGGCAGGGTCTGCACGAACCGCCTGGCCTGCTCGTGGCCGAGATCGGTCAGCTCGGCGCCCGGTGGGCGGGTGTCGAGGCGCCGGTCGACGTTGCCGAAGGACTGACCGTGCCGGACGAGGACCAACCGTCCGCTCATGAGGCGTCCGATCCGTCGCGCCGTCCCGCCAGCCACCGTGCGGCCGCCCCGGTATCGGGCGGGGGCGAGCCCGCTGTCGATCCCGTCGGCCAAGAACCCAGATATCGCACATCTGCACAACGTCGGTACAACGCTTTGAGTGCCTCGGCCACCGAATCGTCGTCGATGTGTCCGATGCAGTCCAGGAAGAAGACGTAGGTACCCAACTCGGTTCGAGTTGGCCGGGATTCGATGCGGGTCAGATCGATGTCGCGGATCGAGAGTTCGGTCATCGCCGCCACCAGCGCACCGGGCACGTTGTCCAGGCGCAGCACCACCGATGTCCGGTCGGCCCCGGTGGCGGCTGGCGGCGGGCCGGGCGGCCCGGCCAGCACGAACCGGGTGCGGGCGTTGGCCTCGTCGACGACGTCGGCGGCCAGCACGTCCAGTCCGCACCGCTCGCCGGCCAGCCGGGTGCTCACCCCCGCATCGGCGCGGCCCTCAGCGACCTCGTGGGCGGCCGCGGCGTTGGACGTCGCGGGGACCACGTCGGCGTCGGGCAGTTCGGCGGCCAGCCAGCGCCGCACCTGCGCGAGCGCGACGGGAAACGCCGCCACCGTCCGGACCGGGCCGGTGTGGCCGGGGCGCACCACGATGGTGAAGGCGATGTCGAGGGTTAGTTCGGCGTAGATCTGCAGCGGGCTGCCCGCGGCCAGGCTGTCCAGCGTCGGCAGCACCGATCCCTCGATCGAGTTCTCGATCGGCACGCACGCGTAGTCGGCGGTGCCATCGCGCACCGCGGCCAGGGCGCCCGGGGTGCTGTCGGTGCGCACCGGGACGAATCCGGCGTCCCCGCCGGCTATCCCCGGCACCATGGCACGCGCCACCATCTGCAGCAATGCCGCCTCGGTGAAGGTTCCCTCCGGTCCGAGGTAGGCGATGCGCGGCACCCCGTCCACATTAGCCGCCGGCCCGGTCCTGGTCGTCCGGACCGGGCCGGGTGACCGGTTCGGAAAGCCTTGCGCGGATCCCCCGGGTGCATTTAAGTTAGGCTTACCTCACTTCAGCGAAAGGCGGCGGGATGGCAACAGCGGCATCAACAGCGGCACCGACGACGGCCGAACGGATCCGCAGCGCATGCGCCCGCGGCGGCGGCGCCATGCTCGCGGTCGAGGGCATCGAACCCGTCGCGTCCCCGGTGCACCACCTGCTCGATGACGGATCGTTCGCCATCACCGTCCCCGAGGCCGGACCGCTCGTCGGCATGGTGCTGTCGTCCGGATCGGCAGGCGTGCAGGCCGTGCTCGAGATGACCGACTACGCCCCGTTGCCGCTGCGCGAACCGGTGCGCTCGCTGGTCTGGATCCGGGGCAGGTTGCAGTACGTGCCCTCCGACGAGGTCGCCCCGTTGCTCGACCTGATCGCCGCCGAGGATCCGAATCCGGCACTGCTGCAAGTGAACTCCGGAAAACGGGCCGACGACACCTATGCGCTGATCCGCCTTGAGATCGAATCCGTCGTGGTCGCCGACGCGACCGGGGCCGAGTCGGTCGGGCTGGGCACCCTGCTGCAGGCCGCCCCCGACCCGTTCTGCGCGATGGAGTCCTGCTGGCTTCAGCACATGGAGTCGGCGCACCGCGACGTGGTGGAGCGGCTGGCCACCCGGCTGCCGGTGAACCTGCGTCAGGGCCGGGTGCGTCCCCTGGGGCTCGACCGGTACGGGGTGCAACTGCGGGTGGAGAACGAGCACGGCGACCACGACGTGCGGCTTCCGTTCGCCAAACCGGTCGACGACGTCACCGCGCTCAGCCAGGCCATTCGCATCCTGATGGGCTGCCCGTTCCTCAACGGGCTGCGCGCACGCAAGATCTGACCCCACGCGCGCGGCTACCGTAGCTCCGGTGACCGGGCCAACCGAGCAACTCGAGCCACCTCGCCGCACCCTCAAGATCGAGATCGCCGTCGTATTGGCGGTCACGTTCGGGCTCAGCGCCTACACCGCCCTGCTGCGCCTGACCGAGGCGGTGCTGCTGGGCCTCTCGGGGCAGACCGTGGCCCTCAATCCGCGCCGCTCACCGATCGACCTGATCGACCTCGGCCTGCATGTGTCCGGCATCCTGCAGCTGCTGGCCTGGGGCGGGCTGGCCGTCTATCTGTTGTGGCGCACCGGTTTCGGACCCGCGGCCATCGGATTGTCGCGGCCGCGCTGGCGCGCCGACGGGCTGGGTGGCCTTGGTCTGGCCGCCCTGATCGGCCTGCCCGGGCTCGGCTTCTACCTGCTGGCGCGGGTGCTGGGGCTCAGCGCCGATGTGCAACCCGCCGAGCTGTACGACACCTGGTGGCGGATCCCGGTGCTGCTCGGTGCGGCCTTCGCCAACGGCTGGGCCGAGGAGATCATCGTCGTCGGTTTCCTGCTCACCCGGCTGCGCCAGCTCGACGTCAGCCCGACCCGGGCGCTGGTGCTCTCCAGCCTGCTGCGCGGCGCCTACCACCTCTACCAGGGATACAGCGCCGGCCTCGGCAATATCGTCATGGGCCTGGTGTTCGGCTATGCCTGGCAGCGCACCGGACGGCTGTGGCCGCTGATCATCGCGCACACGCTGATCGACGCGGTGGCCTTCGTCGGCTATGCACTCGTGGCCGACCGGCTCGGCTGGCTGCGGTAATCGCGACCGTTCAGGACGTACATTTCTGCTGTGGACGACTTCAGCGCCCCCGGAGGCCGCCCGGATCCACGGGCACGCCGTCCCGCGCCGCGCCGCCAGGAACCGTCGCAATTCATCCGGCGCGATCCGCGCCGCCGGCAGCCCTGGCCACCGAATCCGCCCACCCCCCGTACTCCGCAACCACCGCCGCCCCCGGCCCGCAGGCCGCCGCCACGGCAGTCACCTCCCCCGCCACCCCGCAAGCCCTCGGGACGCCGGGCCACGCCGCCCCCGCCGCCACCGCCGGTACCGGTCGGCAAGCCGCGGCGACGCCGCCGGTGGGGCGCGATCCTGCTGACCGTGTTGATCGTCGCGGTCCTGGCACTGATCGCGGGCGGGGTGTGGATCGACTCGTCGCTGCGGCGCATCCCGGCGTTGGCCGACTATCCCGACCGCCCGGACGAGGGCAGGGGCACCACCTGGCTGCTGGTCGGCTCGGACAGCCGCCAGGGCCTCAGCCCCGATCAGCAGGCCGAGCTGGCGACCGGCGGCGACATCGGCGACGGGCGCACCGACACGATCCTGGTCATGCACATCCCCCACCTGGGATCGGGGGTCCCGGCGACCCTGGTGTCGATCCCCCGCGACTCGTACGTCCCGATCCCCGGCTACGGCGAGGACAAGATCAACGCCTCCTTCTCGCTGGGAGGTGCGCCGCTGCTGGCCCAGACCGTCGAATTGGCGACCGGACTGCATCTCGATCACTACGCCGAGGTCGGGTTCGGCGGCTTCGCCGCACTCGTCGACGCCGTCGGCGGGGTGACCATGTGCCCGCCCGAACCGATCAGCGACCCGCTCGCGGGTATCGAGCTGCCCGCCGGCTGCCAGAAACTGGACGGGCGCACCGCGCTCGGCTACGTCCGCACCAGGGCCACTCCGCGCGCCGACCTGGACCGGATGGCCAACCAGCGGGCGTTCATGTCCGCCCTGCTGCACCGGGCGGCCAGCCCCGCGGTTCTGCTCAATCCCCTGCGCTGGTCCCCGATGGCGCACGCGGCCGCCGGGTCGGTCGCGGTCGACGAAGACACCGGGGTATGGGCCCTGGCCAGGCTGCTGTGGGCACTGCGCGGCGATCCGGTCACCACCACCGTGCCGATCGGCGATTTCGCCGGGAACGGGTCGGGCGACGTCGTGGAGTGGGACAGCGACGCGGCCGGGCGCCTTTTCGACGCGCTGGCCACCGATGCCGCGGTTCCACCCGATGTGCTGAACACCCCGAATTCTTGAGCATAGCCAAAGCTAAATTCCTTAATTCGGCTCCAGCTATTTCGACAATGGAAATGTAACCGCCGTCACCGCACTTAGGCAATGCTGACCTCAATGAGGCTTACCTTTGCTGAAAGTGGTGCCTGACCTGCCCTATCATCGAATTCATGACGACGATCGGCGCGCTCGACACGAAATTCCACGCCCTCATGATCGACCAGATCCGGAACGAATTCACGGCCTCACAGCAATACATCGCTATTGCCGTGTATTTCGACGGCGCCGACCTCCCCCGGCTCGCCGGGCACTTCTACGGCCAGGCCGTCGAGGAACGCAATCACGCCATGATGCTGGTGCGCTACCTGCTCGACCGCGACATCGACGTCGACATCCCCGGGGTGGACCCGGTGTGCAACCGGTTCGAGGATCCGCGGGCGGCGCTGGCGCTCGCACTCGACCAGGAGCGCACCGTGACCGAACAGATCGGCCTGCTGGCCGGCGCGGCCCGCGATGAGGGCGACTACCTCGGCGAGCAGTTCATGCAGTGGTTCCTCAAGGAGCAGATCGAGGAGGTCGCGTCGATGACGACGCTGGTGCGGATCGCCGACCGGGCCGGCACCAACCTGTTCCACCTCGAGGACTTCGTGGCCCGCGAACTGGCCGGCGCGGGCGCCGATCCGACGGCTCCCAGGGCCGCCGGCGGCAACCTCTAGTCCCGGCCCGCCCCGGTCAGGCCATTCTCCAGCCAGTCCTTGGTGCGGCCGGGGTGATTGGTGGCCACCCAGGCGACGCCGATATCGCGGCAGAACCGGACGTCCTCGTAGTGGTCGACGGTCCAGCAGTACAGGGCCCGGCCCTGGGCCGCGGCCCGGTCGACCAGTTCGGGGTGTTCGCGCAGCGTCGCGATGGACGGGCCGACCGCGGTCGCGCCGACCGTCGTCGCGGCGCTGCCGCCCAGGTAGCGCGAGGTCTCGCCCAACAGCACCGTCGGCAGCATCGGGGCGGCCCGGCGGATCCGCCACACCGCCGCCGCCGAGAACGACATCACCACGGCCCGCGCCAGATCGGCCGAGGCGGGGGCGGCTATGCCGTACCGGTGCAGCAGGGCCAGGACCTTGTTCTCGACCAGGGCGCCGTAGCGCACCGGATGTTTGGTCTCGATGAACAGCTTCACCGGACGGTTCCAGTCCAGTACCAGGGCGACGAGATCGTCGAGGGTCAGCAGGCCGGTGTCGGTCCGGTCGGCGTCGTCGGGTCGCGAACCGGCATGCCAGGACCCGTAGTCCAGCTTGCGAAGCTCGGCCAGGGTCATCTCACTGACCAGGCCGGTACCGCTCGAGGTCCGGTCCACCTTGCGGTCGTGTACACACACCAGGTGCCCGTCCCTGGTCAACCGGACATCGCACTCCACCCCGTCGGCGCCCTCGCGTAACGCCAGGTCGTAGGCGGCGAGGGTGTGTTCGGGCCGATCCGCCGACGCCCCCCGATGCGCCACCACGAACGGATGCCCCGGGCCCGGTGTCGCCTGGCCGGCGGCTCCGGCGTCGCCCACGTTCATAGGGATCTATGCTGCCGGGTTCTGCCCCTGGGTCTCAACCGCAACATCCGATTCCTCCGACCCGTCCTGCTCATCGGCGTGCTCCCCGGCCTGCTCGGCACCGACCACCACCCAACGGTGCACGCTGCGCTCAGCCGGGGTGGCGCCCTCGAAGCCGAAGAACACCCGCGCGGCCAGCACCATGGCGGCCAGCCCGAGCAGATACCCCACGATCACGGCCACGGTGTTGTCGGCGATGTTCTGCGCGTTCGGCGCGAAGAATGTCACGACAACGGTGCTGACGATCGACCACACCGCGACCACCGCGCTCAGCACCCAGACGATCCACCACACCACGATCAGGCGCCGCAGCCGGGTCAGGCGGCCCTCGAGGGTGGCGAGTTCCAGCACGAACACCGGCGCCATCGCCAGGTTCACACCCGGCAGCAGACAACAGAGCCACAATTCGGTCGTCCCGCGGGGATCCTCCTGTCCGCGCTGCGCATAGGCCTCGCCCCGGCGGGCGATCAGCCACGAGACCAGCAGCACCACGGTGATCCCGACCACGGCCAGCACCAGCAGGCTGGCCAGCAGCCCGAACAGCACACCGCCCCAGGCGATCACCGGATGCAACAGGACGCTGCGATTGACCAGCAACAGGATGTAGCGGACCAGGTGCGCGAACACCGCGACACCCAACGCCACCATCGCCAGGATCAGCATCAGGCGCACCACCGACGCCGACGAACCCCGGCGCGCGGTGTCCTGGTTCTCCGCACCGGGCTCGAAGGGCTGGTAGAGCCCCCAACTCGGAATCATCCGGTAGCGCGGGGTCGGCCCGAGCGGGCCGCGCGGGCGGCGCGGCGGCGGCGCAGCACCCGGACGGACCGCGATCCAGCGGTATCCGGGGGCCAGCCGCGGCGGGGTCCGGGACGAGCCGGCCGACACCGCACCCGGCTGCGACCCGGCCGCCGCCCACTGCGGCTCGGAGGCCGACGGCGCCAGCAGCGTCCCACCGCACCGCGGGCACCATGAACGCTGTCGATCGCGCACGTTCCAGCGCGTCCCGCACTGCGAACACACCTGGATCATCCGACCAGCCTAGCGACGATGCGGCGGCCGCCGGTCAGATGCTGCCCGCGCCGCCGTCGTCGGTGACGACGGGCCGCCCGGCACCGGCCCAGGCCAGCATCCCGCCGGTGACGTTGATCGGCGTGTAGCCGTTGCGGGCGAGGTATTCCGACGCCCGCTGCGACCGGCCACCGGCATGACAGACCACGAACAGCTCGGCGTCGGGATCGATCTCGGCCATCCTGGCCGGAACGTCGCCCATCGGAATGTGCTGCGCGCCCGCGACGTGACCGCGCTGCCACTCGTCGTCCTCGCGCACGTCCAGCAGGATCACCGACTCGCCGAACGCGGTGGGAACGGCGGCGATGTCCGCCTGCGCGACCTCGATATCGTCCATTCCGACCTCCTTGCCGACCATGCTCGCACGCGGTCTGCGCCCCGTGCACCCGCCCGGGCCCGATTCCCACGACGACCTGCACACCAGCAATCCGCGGCTATCCACAATTTCCACAGATTGATCCACAGGCTGACAGCTGCGCAAATATCGCGGTAGGCGCTCAAGCTGTGCACTTCCTGTTGAGGTCTGTGGATAACTCTGTACCCGCGGAGCGGTGATCAACACCCGCCACGGCGCCGAGCGAAGTTCGGCACCGTGGCCGCCCACCCGCCGATCCCCCGGCCCCGGCGCTCGGCGGGATTTGCGATCACCGCGATTCGTCGCCGTCCGGCCCGGCCCGCGGTGCGGATCCGGCCGATGCCCTGCACGTCCCGGGATCGATTTCGGCTCGACCCGCCCGAGGGTTTATGATCGGCGTCACACCAGAGTTTGTGACAGAACTCACTGGGGCGGGAAATTTTGGTCGTGCAGGTCAGGAGTGTTTGATGGCAGCGCATTCGATGGGGCCCGGGTCGGCCCTCCCACAACCCGAGTGGCATTCCTCCGGGCACCTGCACACCCGCAATCAGTCGATCGCCTTTCTGCGCGCCGGGGTGATCGCCTTGGTGCTGTTGGGCGTCCTCGCCGTGATCGTCTTGCTCTGACCGCGTTCCGGTCCGGCCGGATCGGGTATACGTGGGACGGAGTGGGGCATCCTTGCGGTGCGCGTCGCGATGGAGCAATGTTGACGGCGATCTTGAGGAAGCCCTAGCTCGATCGATTCGGAACGAGGAAGGAAATTCGTGGCTGAGTACACCCTGCCGGACCTGGATTACGACTACGGGGCGCTGGAACCCCATATCTCCGGACAGATCAACGAGCTTCACCACAGCAAACATCACGCAACCTACGTGAAGGGCGTCAACGACGCGGTTGCCAAGCTCGAAGAGGCCCGCGCAAACGGCGACCACGCGGCGATCTTCCTGAACGAGAAGAATCTCGCCTTCCATCTCGGTGGCCACGTGAACCACTCAATCTGGTGGAAGAACCTGTCCCCCAACGGCGGTGACAAGCCGACCGGTGACCTCGGCGCGGCCATCGACGACCAATTCGGCTCGTTCGACAAGTTCCAGGCCCAGTTCTCCGCGGCCGCCAATGGCCTGCAGGGCTCGGGATGGGCCGTGCTCGGTTACGACAGCCTCGGCGGCCGGTTGCTGACCTTCCAGCTCTACGACCAGCAGGCCAACGTGCCGCTCGGCATCATTCCGCTGCTGCAGGTGGACATGTGGGAGCACGCCTTCTACCTGCAGTACAAGAACGTCAAGGCCGACTACGTGAAGGCGTTCTGGAACGTCGTCAACTGGGAGGACGTGCAGAACCGCTACGCGGCCGCCACATCCAAGACCGGCGGTCTGATCTTCGGCTGAAACCCGGCTTGACCGGTTACCGGTCTAGTGAGAAGGGGCGTCGTGCGAATCGCACGGCGCCCCGCCCTCGTTTTACCGACTTCCTCGTGTCGCCTTGCACCGGTTGCCATGCTGCCGCATGCTGATCTGATCGACCCACAGAAGTGTTGGACGGGTCCGAACTGCCAGCTCGCTGGCGCCCAACACCGATGTCCCGGAGGCGAAATGGATACGGGGTCCGGCCGGGCGATCGAGATCGCCCCCTTTCATTCCGGTGGCACGCTCATGGGTTTCGTGGTCTCGGGCCGCTGGCCCGATTCCACCAAGGAGTGGGCCCAGCTGCTCATCCTCACCGTGCGGGTCGCCTCACTTCCCGGATTATTGTCCACCACAACAATTTTCGGTGTCCGCGAAGAGCTCCCCGACCAGCCCCAGCCCGGCACCGTCGGTCTGGTGATGGCGGAGGGCCCGGTGGTCGGCGAGTCCGCCGTGCCGCCGGGACACTTCGCCGATCACCAGCCGCCGGCCCTGCTGATGCTGCATCCCCCGTCCGAGACCATGCCATCGCTGCCCGAGTGCACGGGGGCGGCATCGGGTTGTGTGCTGCTGCCCGGCCTCCCGCATCTCGGCCTCGAGCACCGTGCGGCATGGGTGGAGGCCGAATCCGACGGCACGGTGACATCGATGGTCAGCCGGGTGGGCGTCGATCCGATCAGTCACCCCGATACCGCGATCCTGGCCATGCTGTTGGCCGCGTGACCCACCTGAGGCACACGTATCCCAAGTGCGTAGAAGTACTACCCAAGGTTGCTCGCAACAGCTAGGGTCGTTGAGGTCAGCGAAGGGGAGCAGCCCCGAATCGTCGTGTCGACAACATACTGCGTACACCCGGCCGACGAACCGCAATGCGGTGGGCGAGACCTTCGATCGCAGGTTGGCCCGGCCGCACCGACTGCACGCGCCGGCGATGTATCGAGAGGTTCTTCATGTGCACCGCACCGTCGCGGCGGCGCCGGAAACCGCGCCACGCAGGCCGTGGGCAATCACAACTCGAATCGTCGCCAGAATCACCCCGATGAGTCCGTGGCTATCGCCTGTCGCGAACACCGCGCGTTTTCCCGCACCGCGTCGCCGGGGAGTGCCGCATCGTCCGACTTCGGCGCCCCTCGCCTGAACCTGACACCCGAGGTCTCGCCTGTAGCAAATACTCGATTCCGTCAACACTCCCCGAGGCCCCGTTGCCCACCGGCGACCAGAAAGTAGCTGTTCGGCGACGTGAGCGCAGCTCATCACGCCCAATACAACACAACCGTTACTATTTGCTTTGTCACACGGCGCAATCCCGTAGCCTCACTCGGCGAAGGCAGCGGTTTCGGTGGTCAGACCAGTTCAAACACAAAGTGAGGTTAACTTTTACGTGGTTTGCACTTGGTTGTAGTCACAACACTCGCTACGATAGTCAGCAAATACGCCGCCTATTCGTAACCGCTCGTGATGCATGTGGAGGTCAAATCGATGAGCAAGACGTTCGCCGCCCGCCTAAACCGCCTGTTCGACACGGTTTATCCCCCAGGGCGCGGACCGCACACGTCGGCTGAGGTGATTGCTGCGCTCAAGTCCGAGGGCATCACCATGTCGGCCCCGTACCTGTCGCAACTCCGGTCAGGCAATCGCACCAACCCATCCGCGGCAACCATGGCAGCCCTTGCCAACTTCTTCCGTATCAAGCCGGCATACTTCACCGACGACGAGTATTACGAGAAGCTCGACAAAGAGTTGACCTGGTTGGCGAGCATGCGCGACGAAGGGGTTCGGCGCATCGCGGCCCGCACCGTGGGACTCTCAGTCGAGGCTCAGCAGGACATCGCCCACAAGGTCGACGAACTGCGCCGTCGCGAACAGCTCGAGGACTGACCACCGGGCACCCGCCCGTATCAAGCCCTCACGCGCGTAAGCCGGGATTCACCGAAATCCCCGCTTACGCGCGATTTTTCTGGCGTTCAAGGTCGCGGTACCGCTGCGCGATCGCCAGAATCCATTCACGGTCGGAATAGGTTTCGGGCTGGCGCAACCATTTCAGCCCGGGAAACGCCGTCGAGGCGTCATGCCCCCGGCTGTCGTAGATCCACTGGGCCACGGTCCTGGCCTGCTCATCGGGTGAGACCTGCGACAGCTCCAGACTCGAGGCGCGACCGCCGTCGGTGGCGGCCGCGGTCGCCTCCAGATAGAGCGCATCCGATATCAGCGACATCCGTTCGGCCACCCGGAACACCAGCGGGCCGCGGGGCCGGACCCCGATGCCGACATCGGGATGGCGCTCGCCCAGTTCATCGAGTAGCGGGGCGATTCCCCGCAACTCCTGGCGGGCACTGAACCAGTCCTCGATGCTGGGCAGCAGCGAGCCCACCGCGACCACGACCATCGCGCAGCCCAGAACGGTTGCCGCGGCACCCACTCCGGCCGGCTGAGTGCCCACCAGTGCCCGCATCAAAAAGAAGGCGCTCGCGGCCACGATCAGGGCCATTCCGACGGTGAACACGAACAACGCCCGGCCCCGGCGGCTGCGATTCGAATAGCGCAAACCCACCCAGGCCACGAGACTCAACGCGAGCAGCACATACAGCAACGGCAACAACCATGAGGTGCCGTTGGAGGCCAGGCCTCGCCTGAGGTACTCCTCGGGCGACATCTCGGGCTGCCTGCCTGAGACAAAGAACACAGTCAGGCTGGCCACCGCAACGACCGCCCCGATACCGTACTGCACCACGGCAATCCGCCGGGTGATTGCCGGCGACCGCTCCGAGGACGCCGCGGTGATCATCACGCAGCTGCCGGTCGCGCAGGCGATCAGGGCTACCTGACTCAACCCCATCGCCACATTCGGCCAATGCAGCAAAGTGTCGATGAGCAGAGCGAGTGGCTGCCAGTTAAGCGCGGCGACCACGGCCAGGCCGGCAAGCGCCAGCATCATCGCCGCGCTCACCAAAGATTGTTTGTTGACCAGCGCCCAGCCGATCCGGAGTCCGGTAGCCAGGCCGAGTAGGCCGGCGATCACCCAAATGATCAACCAAACGCCTCTCCGAGGCGAACCTGCACGATCGAGGACCGGTCGGAGGGCAGGCGCCCCAACCGGTACAGCAGCAGCGCCGCGAAGTCCTCGGCCTCCTGCTCGATGTCCTCACCATTGGGCCCCATGCATCCGGTCCGCTGGTTGAGCATGTAGCTGATCAGGTCAGAGCTGGCTACCTCCACGGTCTCCTGGGCGGCATCGACGATCGAGATGCCTTCATGGCCGAGCACGAGGTGGCCCAGCTCATGGGCCAGCGTCCGGTCCCAGGCCGGCAGCCCCTGCTGGATCAGGAAGACATCGTGATCGGCATACTGACGCCACTGTCCGCACACCCCGGGCGGAAGATCGGCCATGGTCAGCTCGATCGGCCGATGCCGGTCCTCGGCGACCGCATCGACCAGACCGGTCAAAGTCACTGCACCGCGGCGCGGAGCAAGATCGAGCACCTCGCTTACGGCGCGGGTCACGCTACGGCTGGCGGACATACTTCCCCCTGTTCAACCTCTCCCGGCCCTTCGTCATCCCGATTCTCTCAGGGCCCTCCTAGTTGATGAACCGTGCGGCACCCGCCCGCACGGCGAAACCGGCCCTGGCCTGTCGGTAGCCCACCAATCCGCCCAATCCGGTCAGGGCGAGGATGCCGCTCAGCCCGGGAACCGCCGCGAGCACGATCTCGTAGAACCCGGCCGTGCGCAGGTAGTCGGTGTACCCGAGCCGGTAGGACGCCGCGGGTGCCGTGGCGGTGTCGTAGTCCGCGGCGAGCGGACGACCCGACGCCGGCTCCTGCGCCTTGAACGTGGGCACCACCTCGGGACGGGCCCCGGCGTCGTCGCCCGGACCGTTCCCGCCGCCGGGCGCGGCCACCGGCGGGACGATGACGGGGGCGACGACGATCGGCACCAGCACGGGTGGTGGCGGCACCATACCGGCCGCGGCGGCCAGCCCGGGCGGGGCCACCGCGACCGGCCCGTTGTCGACGGGCGGCGCCGCGGGCGATTGCGGTATCTGCATCTGCGGCGGCCGTGGCTGGCCGGTCCCCGGCGGCAGCCCGCCGCCGCCATCTCCGCCGCCTCCGCCGATCAGGGTGGTGGTCGCCGAGGTGGTGCCACTGGTCGTGGACGGCGTGGTCCGACTGGTGGTCGCCGTCGTGGATTTCGTGGTTTCGGTGGTCCGGCTCGTGGTCGCCGTCGTGGATTTGGTGGTTGCGGTGGTGGATTCCTCCGACGTGCTGACCCCGGTGCTGCCCGACGGGGTCGGCGAACCACTCGGCTCCCCGGTGCCCGACGGCTCTGTCGGTTTGGTGGGCTTGGTCGGTTTGGTGGGCTTGGTCGGTTTGGTGGGCTTGGTCGGCTTGGTCGGTTTGGTGGGCTTGGTCGGCCGCGTGGGGTGCCCCCACGGTTTGGTCCCGCCGTGCGAGGGCCGTGGTCCGGCGGTGCCGTCGCCCCCGGACTCGCCATCGTGACCGTTCCCACCGGTGTGGTCGTGGCTACCGTCATGACCGCCACCGGGTCGACCACCGCGGCCGGGACCAGGACCACCGGGTCCACCATGACTACCGCCGCCACCGTTGACATCCGGCCCACGGTCGGGCGCCCCCTGGCTGGCGTCACCCTTACCTCGGTCCGGATCGGCAAACGCCAGCGCGCCTCCCACACCCGCGATGAACAGGCCGGAGATCACCACGCACGCCGAGGCAGCGACAAGTACCCGCGAACGCACCGCGCCACCACCCTTCCGCGCACCGTCCGTCGCAGTTGTTTTGAGGTCCGATGATTGTCGCATAGTCCGGCTGTCATGTTTGCTAGCTGCACGGAATCGACGGCCGGGCCCGGGGGACGGCATGGAGAGCAAATCGGCCGGACGATACTGTGAGTCAGCAGTAGTTCTGCGGTGCTAACCACTAAACCACGAGATGACCGGGAGGCAGCCGGAATGGGCCTGTTCACGCGACGTAAGAGCCGGGCGACCCGCCGAGCCGAAGCCCGCGCGATCAAGGCCAAGGCCAAGCTCGAAGCGCGGCTCACCGCAAAGAATGAGGCCCGGCGGATAAAGAGCGACCGCAAGTCCGAGCGCAAGACACACAAAGCGCAGCTCAAGGCCCAGCGCGACAGCGAACGCAATGCGCTCAAGGTCGCCGAGACGCAGTTGAAGGCGGCGCAGGAGGGGCATCTGCTCTCCCCCGCCCGGATCCGCAGGCTGCTCACCGTCGCACGTTTGCTGGCCCCGGTGCTGGCACCCGTGGTGTACCGCGGCGCGATGGCCGCCAGGGGGGCCATCGACGAGCGGCGGGCCGGTCAGCTCGGGGTTCCGCTCAGTCAGCTGGGGCAGTTCTCCGGGCACGGCGGGCGGTTGTCGGCGCGGATCGCCGGTGCCGAGCAGTCGCTGCAGCTCGTCGCCGAGAAGAACCCGAAGGACGCCGAGACCAAACAGTTCGTCGGCGCGGTCGAGGAACGGCTCGGCGATCTGTCCGCGGCGGTGACCGCCGCCGAGAATATGCCGACCGCTCGCCGCCGGGGCGCCCACGCGGCGATCGCGACCCAGCTCGACGGTATCGACGCCGATCTGATGGCCCGGCTCGGCCTGGTCTGATCCGATCCGAATGCCCGGCGTCCGCATCGACCCCGCAGCGCTGGTGCGCGGTACGGCCGTCGGAGCGGTGACGGCAGCTCTCGCGGTCGCCGCGCACGGCGCCGCGGGCGGTCTGATTCCTGGCGGGGCGGTCACCGCCCAGCTGGCGGTGCTGGCCGTCACCCTCGGTGCGGTGGCCGCGACCGTCCACGCCGCGGCCCGCACCTCCGTGCTGTGGGCGCTGCTCGGCACCGGCCAGCTGCTGGCGCACACCTTGTTGGCCGCGGCCGGTCACGGCCACGGCGCCGATCAGCTGCGCCCCAGCGCCACGATGGTGATCGCGCACCTGGCCGCGGTGTCCGTCGGCGCCGTCCTCATCGCGGGCGGCGCGCGGTTGTGTGCCGCGGTGTGCCGTGCGGTGCGCGCAGTGCGGCCGGCCGCGGGCCCGCCACCGCCGCCGGCACGGCCGGCCGTCGTCCGCAGCGCGGATCAGCCGCTGCATTCGGCGTTGTTTCTGTCCTCATCGGTGTCGCACCGGGGTCCACCGGCAGGCGTCGTCGCCTGACCGCCACCCCGACCACCGAGAAAGACACCCGAACACATGAATTCCCCCATCGGGGCGCGCAGCCGCGTCCCGCTCATCACCGCAGCAGCGGCGGCCGCGTCGGCCGGTCTGCTCACGGCGGCGCCGGCCTGGGCCCATGTCCACGTCGACGCCGAGGACGCCGCACCCGGTAGCACGTCGGTGCTGACCTTCCGGGTGCCAGGAGAATCCGACACCGGGGCCCTCACCACCCAGTTGAGCGTCGCCCTTCCGAAGGTGACCTCGGCGCGCACCGAAGTGCTGCCCGGATGGACCGCCCGGCTCGACCGGGACACCGCTGCGGGCACCGTCAGCTCCGTCACCTGGACCGCGGCGCCCGGCGTCGGCATCTCCCCCGACCAGTTCGCGCTGTTCCGGATCTCGGTCACGCTTCCGGATTCGGACACGGTCAGCTTCCCCACCACCCAGACCTACTCCGACGGGACCGTGGTGCGCTGGGACCAGGCCCCGCTGCCCGGCGGCGGCGAGCCGGAGCATCCCGCACCGCAGCTCGCGCTGTCACAGGCCGGGGATCATCCTGCTGCGCCTCCCACCGGCGTCCCGCCCGCGGACCCGGCGGCCGCCCCGGCGAGCGCCACCGACAATTCGGCCCGCTGGCTCGCGGGCGGTGCGCTGGTCCTGGCCGCGGCCGCGGTGGTGGCGGCACTACTGGGCAGGCGGCGGTCATGAGGCGGCTGCTGGCTCTGTTCATCACCGCGTCCGCACTGACCGCCGCCGCGCTCGCGGGGGCGGGTGCGGCGTCGGCGCATGCCACCAGGATCGGCACCGACCCCGCCGAGAACGCGTCACTGACCGCATCACCACCGCGGGTCAGCGCGACCTTCAACGAGACGTTGCAGACGTCGTTCGCGAACATGACGGTCGTCGGCCCGGACGGCAACCTGTGGTCGACGGGGGATCCGCAGGTTCAGGGCGCGGTGCTCAGTACCGCGGTCCGCCCGCTCGGCCCCACCGGGACCTACACCGTCAACTACCGGGTGACCTCGGCCGACGGGCATGTGGTTTCGGGCTCGTGGTCGTTCGAGCTGACCGTGGCCGGGACGGGTACGCCCGGCCCGGCGGCCGCACCAGCCACCTCCGACGACGGCCTTCCGGTCTGGCCGTTCCTCGTGGTGGCCGTGGTGATCGTGGGCGGTGGAGCCTGGTGGGCCCTGCGACGGCGGTCATAGTCCGGCGGTTGGTGCTCGGCTGCGCGGTCATCGTGGCGGCCGGCTCGGCCGCGGCATGGGCGCTGGCCTATCCGCAGAGCCCGATCGGCGGCACCGTGGTGCGGGCGGTGGCCGATTGCGCGGCGGTCGGCGCGATCGGGCTGGCGGCGGTGCCGTTACTCGACGACGCCAGGCATCGCGATGAGCTGACCCGGACGGCCGCGGGCCCGTTGGCGCTGACCGGCACGGTGTGGCTGCTGGCCGAGGTGGTGCGGTTGATCGTGGCCGCGGCCCAGGCCGCGGCGGTTCCGGTGATGCACGTCGGGGTGCACACGGTCGCCGAGTTCACCACCCGGACCACCCCGGGCCGGGCCGGGCTGGTGGGCATCGTCGCGGCGCTGGCGGTGGCGGTGGTCGCGCTCGCCGGGCTGCGGCGGCCGCCGCGCACTGTGGCGCCCACGATCGCCACGGTGGGCGTCGCCGCGGCCGGCGTCGCGGCCCGCACCCTGTCCGGGCATCTCTCCGAGAGCCCGGTCGGCGGAATGGCGGTGGCCGTGCACGCGCTGGCCGCGGCCCTGTGGTGCGGGGTGCTGGCCGCGCTGGTGCTCACGGTGTCGCACCGCGGCCGGTGGGCCCGGGTGTTACCGCGGTTCTCCCAGATGTCCGTCGGCTGTGTCACCGTCCTGCTGCTCGGGGGCTGCATCGGCGCGATCTTCCGGCTGACCTCGCCTGCGGACCTGTGGGGCACCGGCTACGGCCGGCTGCTGGCGGCGAAGATCGCGGTGACGGCGGGGCTGCTGGTGCTGGCCAGGCGGAACCGGGCGGGTTGGCTGCCCGCCGCCCGGGCCCATCGGGCCAGCGCGGGGCTGTCGCAGAACCGGTCGCTGACCGAACTGGCCGTCATGGCCGTCGCCCTCACGTTCGCGGCTGCCCTGGCCGTCGCGGGGTGACCGGGCGGCCGCCTGGCATGATGGGAGCCACTGCCGGCCACCCCGACACCGCGAGCCCGAGACACCGCAGAGGAGCAGCCCCGATGGCAGAGCAGCAGGATCATCCCGGCGAGACGCCGGACGGCGCCGAGGGCTCGGCCGCGGGCGCCACCCCGCCGCCCGCCGACACGTCCGACACGCCGCCTGCCGCCGCCGCGTCGACCCCGGCGAAGAAGGCACCGGCCAAAAAGGCACCGGCGAAGAAAGCCGCGGCCAAAAAGGCCCCGGCGAAGAAAGCGCCCGCCAAGAAAGCTCCGGCGAAAAAGGCACCGGCCAAAAAGGCTGCCGCCAAGAAAGCCCAGGACACACCCGCCGCCGATCTGACGTCGGCGGCCAAAGAGGCCGCGGCCCAAGCGAAGTCCACCGTGGCGACCGCGTCCAACCCGGTATCCGGCACCGCCCCGGCACCGCTCGACCCGCCCGCGCCGTCGCGGCTGCCGCTGGCCGCGGCCGTCGCGGTCGGCATCCTGGCGGTCCTGGTGGTGTTCGTCTCGCGCAGGCACACGGCGCAGGACTGACCGATCGGCCTTGACCCTGACGTGGCGTCAGGGTCGATAGTTGGTGGCATGCACGCCAACCCGCAAGCCAGAACCGTCGGCGCGGTGGCCACCTTGACCGGGGTTTCCGTTCGGACATTGCACCACTACGACCACATCGGTCTGGTGGTGCCGGGCGTGCGTACCGCGGCGGGGTACCGCGGTTACACCGACACCGATATCGAACGGCTGCATCTGGTGTTGGTGTACCGGTCCGTCGGGCTGGCACTGGACGAGATCCGGACGCTGCTCGACGAGCCCGATGCGGATGTCCTCGCCCATCTGCGACGCCAGCACCGGCTGCTCTGCGATCGGGCCGAGCAGCTGGAACAGACCATCAAGGCAGTGGAGGAACTCATGAGTGCACATGACAGCGGAATTCAGTTGACCGCCGAGGAACAGGTGGAGATCTTCGGTACCGCCGCGTTCAGCGAGGAGTACGCCGACGAGGCGCAGGAACGCTGGGGCGATACCGAGGAGTGGCGGCAGTCCAGGGAACGCACCGCGAAGATGACCAAGCAGGATTGGATCGAGTTCAAGGCCGAGAACGACGCCCTGCTCGACGCGCTGGCCCAGGGCAAACGCGACGGGGTGGCGCCCGGCTCGGAGGCGGGCAATGCTCTGGCGGCCCGGCACCGGGCCAATATCTCGCGGTTCTTCGACTGCAGCGACGATATGCACATCTGCCTGGCCGACCTGTACGTCGATGACGACCGCTACCGGCCGTACTACGACGACGCCGAACCGGGTCTGGCCCAGTTCGTCCACGACATCATCGTGGCTAGCATCGATGCGTGAGTATCGAACCGCGCGCGACCGCCGATCTGGTCGACGAGATCTATCCCGATGTCCGCAGCTGTGACCTGCAATTGCAGAACTACGGCGGGCGGGCGGCCTTCGCGGGCCGGATCACCACGGTGCGCTGTTTCCAGGACAACGCGCTATTGAAGTCGATCCTGTCGACCCCGGGCGACGGCGGGGTGCTGGTGGTCGACGGCGGCGGGTCGCTGCACACCGCGCTGGTCGGCGACATCATCGCCGGCCTGGCCGCCGACAGCGGCTGGTCCGGGGTGATCGTGCACGGCGCGGTGCGCGACGCCGCGGCCCTGCGGACGATCGACATCGGCATCAAGGCACTCGGCACCAACCCGCGTAAAGGAACCAAGACCGGTGCGGGTGATCGGGATGTGCCGGTCGAGTTCGGCGGGGTCACGTTCACGCCGGGCGAGATCGCCTACGCCGACGAGGACGGCATCGTGGTGCTCACCCCCTAGCGCGAGCAGACGTAAAACTGCCCACTTCCGGCCGGAAGTGGGCAGTTTTTTTTGTGCGCGGGGGGGAAAACAAAAACCAAACCGCGGCCCCGGGTTGGGTGGAGGGGGGCCGCAC
>NZ_JBSFPX010000145.1:0-19920 GCF_053588415.1 Mycobacterium sp. NPDC003449 | reverse complement strand
ACCGGGTTGCGGCGCCCGACGATGAGCGGGTCGACCGGGGTGAACGGGAAGTCGGGCAGATCCTCGATGTGGGTGCCGAACGCCGCGGCCAACACCTCGCGGGAGTATGCGCTGACCGAATTGCGATATCCGATATCGGCCGGGTACGGCTGGTCGAAGAAGATCAGGAAATGCAGATCCGGCGAGTCCACGACTTCGATATGGTGCGGGTAGGCCCGCGGAATGAAGTACACGTCACCCTTCTGCAGCCGCCAGGTGTCCAGGGTGCCGTCCGGGTCCATCACCGTCATCCGGGCCGAACCGCTTTGCACATAGCCCATTTCGGCGGTGACCGGATGCCAGTGCGGCTCCCGCATGCCGTCCTCAGTGACCCGCAGCGAATACATCGACAGATCTTTGAGCGCCGGCCAGAACTGCACCCGCGCGGTACGTGCGGATCCGACCGCCGACGTCACCGGCGGCGTCATCGCCTCCACCGTGAACTTGTGCGGGTCGGGGTATCCGGCGGTGTCGGCGATCACCGGGGCACCCGCCCGCCCGGCCAGCTTGCGGTCGGCGGTGTCGCGGCGCACCGTGGCGAACGCCGAGGCGTCGAGGTCGTAGGTGTTGCCCAGCACGGCATCGGTCATGGCGCCGAGGGCCGCGGCCAACCCGAAGTCCTCGGGCCGCTCACTGCCGAAGGTGACGATGAATTCGGCGGGCTCGGTCCCGATGTTCTCGATGTGGTGCAGTGAACCGGAATCGGCGTGGAACATCTCCCCCGCCGAAACCGTGAAGGTGGCGAACTTGTTTCCGGTGTCGAGCACCGACACCAGCGCGGTCCCGGACACGCAGTAGGTCAATTCGTTGGCGTTGGCATGCCAATGCGGTGTGCGCATCGCGCCCGGGTTGAGGAGCAGGCGCTTGATCGACATCCGGCGCAGGATCGGGAAGTTGTCGGCGCTGAGACGACGGATCGACCCGAAGTCGTTCTCCTCGACGATCTCCCCGTCCAAGAGGGACACGGTGTGGGTGCTGCGGGTGAGCGAACCTGTCGTCATAGCGGCCTCCTTGGTGAGTGATGTCGTCTCACCAACCTTTGCCTGCGGACCACGCGCAGTCAGCAATGCTCGCCGCCATTCCCACCGCAGGATGGCCGGAGGCCACGACCCCTGCTGGCCCCCATTGACACCGGCCGATACCGCAAACGTGGGCCCTCAGCCCAGAGTGGGGCGAATCGGTTTGTCGTTCAGCCCGATACCGCGAGCATATGCTGGATGGCGGCGGGCGACAGCGCGATCTTCGGCAGGAATCCGACCGCACTGCTGGACGCGATCATATCGGCCAGATCCTGTTCGTCGTGCGTGGAGATGAGGATCACCGGGGTGCTCGACGGCGCCGCCCGATGCAACTGTTCGGCGATGTCGAAGCCGCTCTCGACGCCCAGGTCGATGTCGACCAGGGTTACATCGGGCCGGTGCGCCCGATAGGACCGCAGCGCCTCCACGCCGTCGGATGCGATGTCGACGGTCATGCCGGCCCGTTCGAGCATTGCGCTGGCAGCGGCACAGAACTGCGCGCTGTCGTCGACGATCAGACAACGCATAACTGCCCCTCCATGCCCATCCCCCCAGCTTGGCAGATCAGCAAACCGACGGCAGTACCGTTAGCCGGAAGATTCGCCCTTGGCGAACTACCATCTCCCGGTGACAGTATCCGCCGGAACCCGGGCCGCCCGCCGCCTGCGCGCACTGCCGGGACGGTTCCTGGCGCTCGTGGTGCGGCCGACGGCCCGGCCGCTGCGGTGGGGCGTGCTGGTCGCGGCGGCGTTCATCGTCGGCGAGACCCTGCTGGTGTTTCTGCTCAAGCAGGTGGCTCCCGAGAACGCGTTCGGCGCGATCTTTCTGCTCGGGGTACTGGTCATCTCGGCCGGGTGGAGCTTCCCCCTTGCGGTGGCCACCTCCGTCGTGAGTGCGGTCGTCTACATCTATTTCCACCTGGAGGGGGCCGACAGCCTGGCCCCCGCGGTGTTCGTCTTCCTGCCACTGGCCCTGCTCGCCAACGCGCTGGCCGGGCAGGCCCGGCTGCGGGCACAGGAAACCGAGCAGCGCCGCCGCGAGGCCGACCTGTCGGCCGAACTCGCCCGGCTGATGCTGGGGGCCGGCGACCTGCCGCACGCGCTCGACCGGGCCGGCCGCCGGATGGCCCGGGTTCTCGACGTCGCGGAGGTCACGCTCACCGTCGGGCCTGCCGAACCCGGCCCGCACCAGAGTGCGATCTCGCTGCGCGACGGCACCGAGTGGATCGGCACGCTGCTGCTGCCCGCCGAACTCCCCGACGCCACCCTGCGTCGATGGCGGCGGATGCTTCCCTCGTTGGAGGCCCTGCTCATCGCGGCCAAGGACCGGGAGAAGATCACCGCCGAGTTGGAGGCGAGCCGCCAGGAACTGGAGCGGTTCTTCGCGGTCGCCTCGGAGTTGCTCTACATCAGTGACCGCCACACCCTGACCCGGATCAATCCGGCTTTCACCAGGACACTGGGCTACTCGCGCAGCGAGTTGCTGTCCCGCCGGTTCATCGACCTGGTGCATCCCGACGACCGGGACCAGACCGTCGCGGCGCTCGGCGGCGAGCGCACCGACCGTCGCAGCGCCCAGTTCGAGAACCGGTGCGTGCGCAGCGACGGGGAGATCCGCTGGTTCCAGTGGAGCGTCACCTACGACAACGGGAGCTATTACGGTGCCGGGCGCGATGTGACCGATCGACGTCGCGAGCAGGACCGGCTGGCCGAGGCCCAGCTCCAGATCGAGGCCAGCCACAACGAGGTCAGCGCGCTGGCCGAGCAGCAGACCGCGCTGCGGCGGGTGGCCACCCTGGTGGCGCGCGGTGCCGCACCCGCCGACGTGTATCCGGCCGCGGTGGCCGAGCTGTCGGTCGGCCTCGGTGTCACGCATGTGACGCTGGCCCGGTACGAATCCGACGACAGTTGTGTGGTGGTCGCCGCACTCGACACCGAGTCCGACGAGCAGATGCGCGCCGGTGAGCGGCTCACGCTCGACGGAGACAGCATCTCGGCGCGGATCCGGCAGCGGAACCTTCCGGCCCGGATGGACACCTATGCGGGGGTCGCCGGCCCAATCGCGGCCCGGCTCAGGGCGTTGGGCCTGCGGTCCGGGGTCGGGGCACCGGTCATCGTGGACGGACGCACCTGGGGCGCGCTGCTGGTCGGCACGTCCGCACCCGAGCCGTTTTCACCCGAAACCGAAGCCCGCATCGGCGATTTCGCGGATCTGGTGGCGACCGCCGTGTTCAACGCCGAGTCGCGGGCCGAGATCACCGCGTCGCGGGCCCGCATCGTCGCCGCCGCCGATCAGGCCCGCCGCCGGTTCGAGCGCGATCTGCACGACGGCGCCCAGCAGCGGATCGTGTCCCTCGGGCTCGAGATGCGCGCCGTGCAGGCGACCATTCCATCCGACCAATCCGCGTTGTCGGATCAACTGGCCCACATCGTCGCCGGGCTCACCGGGCTGCACGGCGACCTGCAGGAACTGTCCCGCGGCATCCACCCGGCGATCCTGTCCAAGGGCGGGCTGGGGCCCGCGCTGAAGACGCTCGCGCGCCGGTCGGCGGTGCCGGTCGCCCTCGAGGTCGACGTCGACCGGCGGCTGCCCGAATCTGTCGAAGTGGCCGCGTATTACGTTGTCGCCGAGGCATTGACGAATGCGGCCAAACACGCCTCGGCATCCCAGGTGACGGTCCGGGCCACCGATGTGGAGGGTGGACTCGACGTCACGGTCGCCGATGACGGCGTCGGTGGGGCGCTCGCCGGAACGGGCTCGGGGCTGATCGGGCTCAAGGACCGCGTCGAGGCGCTCTCGGGGCGGTTGGAGATGTCCAGCCCGCCCGGTGCGGGCACGACCCTGGCGGTCAGGATTCCGTTGCAGCCCGAGTAGCCCGGTACTGCGTGACGACGGGTTCGAGTTCATCGGGGGTGGCTCCGTGCAGGATGACCGCGTCGGCGCCGTAGTGGAACTCCTGCCGGATCCGGTCCACACACTGCTGGGCGGATCCGGTGGCAGCGGGCTCAAGCCATTCGTCGGGGATCACCGTCGCGATGTGTTCGATCTGTTCGGCGCTGGCCTTGTGATCGATACCGCCGGGAATCGACATGACCACCGGATCCTCCCGAAACCGTTGCAGCACCGCGGGATCCCAGTCATTGGTACGTACCAGCAGGTCGCCGTAACCCTGTAGGTAGGTGGCCAGGCGGGCGACGGTCTTCTTCAGCCGCAGTTCCTCGGGCAGGTGGTCGCCGACCGTGGCGAAACACGACCACACCCGAACGTCGTCGGGGTCGCGGCCGGCCTGTTCGGCGGCGTCCTTGACGGTCTTGACCGCGCGTTGCAGCGTCTCGGGGGTGAAGTAGGTGTGCAGGATGACGTCGTCGAACTCCCGCCCGCCCAGGGCAAGGGTCTGTGGGCCGAAGGCCACGATCCCCAGCCGGATGTCCTCGTCGAAATCGGGGTCGAGGAACAGCACCTGGTACCTGCCGATCGGGCCGTCGTGGTTGACGATCACCTCGCCGTGCCACAGCCTGCGCATCACCTTGGCGAAATCCTCCATCTGCGCGGTGGTCACCGCGGGCACCCCGAACGCGTCGTACATCGCCGCCACCCCTCGGCCGATGCCGAGGGTGAACCGGCCGCGGGAGAGCCGATGCATGGTGGTGGCCCAGGAACCGGTGATCAACGGATGGCGGGTGTTGTGGTTGGTGGCGGCGGTGGCGATCCGCATCCGCTCGGTCACCGCGCAGGCCGCTCCGACCAGCGAGGACGCCTCCTTGACATTCCACCGTTCGGAGATGAACGCGGTGCCGAAGCCGAGCTCCTCACCGCGGCGGGCCTCGTCCATCAACGTGGCCGGACCCGCACCGCCTGCGCCCGCCAACAGGTAGTAGCCGAGTTCGTCGAGAGCCTGCTGTGCCATGCGATACCCCTTGTTCACCGACTCTGGAACTTCAACAGGGTCCGGGTCAGGTGCAAGCTGGTGATCTGCCATGTACCGCTCCGCTTTTCGTAGGTCTCGTGGTAGTGGCCCGCCCCGTGCAACTCGCTGCCGTCGGGGAAGAACAGCATGTCCTCCATGGCCCAGATGCCGGTCGCCGTGGCGTCGGAGGTCAGCGCGATCTCGGGGGTGTGACAGTGGTGCACCGTCGCCGCATGTTCGACGCCGCCCCACACCACGGGAAAGAATTCGTCGAAGCCGTTCAGCGGAGCAGCGGTCTGCGGGTCGGCGCCACCGGTCAACACGGCCATGTCCAGGGTCACCACGACGTCCTCGGCGAACAGCGCGCGCCACGAGTCGATGTCCTTGGTGTCCAGAAACCGGCAGTAGCGGGCCTTGAGCACTTTGATCGCTTCGATGTCGTCGGACATATGCGCCTCCCGCGTTGAACGTTGGCTGGTGTGCGAGGTTCCGGCGAAAAGTAGCACGCAAGTCGACTCTCGACGGGCTCGGATGCCACCATGTCCAGAAATCACTACTGTAATGTATTCCGTATCGATCCTGAGGGCAGGGAGGGCAGCGGGCATGAAAGTGCCGTTCACCTGGAAAGTCACCGGCTGGTTCATGATCGGCTGGTCGGCGGAATTCGCCGTGGGCGATGTGAAAGCGCTGAAGTACTTCGGCGAGGATCTCGCGGCCTATCGGGACGAGTCCGGACGGCTGCACGTCCTGGAGGCGCACTGCAAACACCTCGGCGCGCACATCGGCCACGGCGGCAAGGTGGTCGAGGACTGCATCGAATGCCCGTTCCACGGCTGGCGCTGGGCCCCCGACGGCTCCAACCGCTACATCCCCTACCAGCCCGACCGGCCCAACCGCGGTCTGCGGCTGCGCTCGTACCCGGTCCAGGAACAGTACGGCTGCATCTTCATCTGGTACCAGCCCGAGGGCAGGGAACCCCAGTGGGAGCTGCCCGATATCTTCCACAAGTTCCCGCAGTTCGAAACCGATCCGAACGCCTATTACCGGCCCTATCCGGAGTTCTCCAGCCGGGCCGACGCGATCCCGGTGCACCCACAGATCGTGGCCGAGAACGGGCCGGACAGTTCGCATTTCCGCTACGTGCACGGGGCCAGCGTCACCCCGGTATGCCTGCACTGGGAACACGTCGACGAGGAGTGGCGCTTCCTGACCGGCTGGCCCGACACCCGCAGCGACGATCCGGACGAGATGGCCCTGCGGATCCACAGCCATTTCTCCGGGCTCGGTTTCGCCATGAGCGCCTTCGAGGGATCGTCGAACCACCGGCTGATCTTCGCCTGCACCCCCGTCGACGACGAGGTGTCGGATATGTTCTATTCGATCTGGTGGCCCAAGCTGCCCGGCGAGACCTCCGACGTTCCACCCGAGCAGGTGCGCAGGCAGGTCGAGAAACAGTTCCTCAAGACGGTCTGGGAGGACTGCGACATCTGGCGCTACCAGAAGTACGTCGAGCATCCCGCGCTGTCCAAGATCGACGCGAAACCCTATATGGCCATGCGGAAATGGGCCAAGCAGTTCTACGAGGTGCCGCCCGTTGGCGCGCCGGTATGAAGCCGGACCTGACCGAACTTATCGCACCGGGGCATACCGCGATCGTCACCCAGGAATGCCAGGGGGCGGTGGTCGGCCCCGACGCCGGGCTGGCCGCGCTGGCCGACGAGGCGCGCCGGGTCGCGTTGCCCAATATCGCCCGGCTGCTGCCCGCCGCCCACGAGGCCTCGGCGCACATCGTGCATTGCCTGGTGCAGCGGCGCCCGGACGGGCTGGGCTCCAATCACAACGCGAAGATCTTCGCCGTCGGCCGCGGCGGGGTCGGCATCGACCCTGGCAGCGCCGGCGCCGCGCTGTTACCCGAATTCGGGCCGGAGCCATCCGATCTCGTGTTGTCGCGATGGCACGGGCTGGGACCGATGGGCGGGACCGACCTCGACCCGATCCTGCGCAACCTCGGGGTGTCCACGATCGTCGCGGTCGGCGTCTCGGTCAACATCGCGATCATCAACCTGGTGATGGATGCGGTCAACGCCGGGTACCGGGTGGTGCTGCCGCGCGACGCCGTGGCCGGCGTACCGGCCGACTATGCCGAGGCCGTCATCGACAACACCCTTTCCCTGCTGGCCACCGTCACCACCACCGACGACGTGCTGCAGGCCTGGCAGAGCTGACCGATTCGAGGAGACCACGTGTTGTTCACCGTTCCGGCTGTGGCCGAGGCCGTTGCCGCCGCGATCCCGGACCGCCCCCTGATCGTGCAGGGCGACCGGCGGTACAGCTACCGCGAGACCATCGAGCGGTCGAATCGATTGGCCGCCTATCTGCATTCGCGGGGTCTTGGTGTGCAGACCGAACGTGACTCGCTGGCCGGTCACCAGGTCGGACAGGATCTGCTGGGCATCTATGCCTACAACGGTCCCGAGTACGTCGAGTCGATGCTCGGTGCGTTCCGGGCCAGGGTTGCCCCGTTCAACGTCAACTACCGCTACGTCAAGAACGAGTTGCAGTATCTGCTAGCCGATTCCGGGGCGACCGCACTGGTGTACCACGCCGCCTTCGCCCCCCGGGTGGCCGAGATCCTGCCCGAACTCCCCCAGCTTCGGGTGCTTATCCAGATCCCCGACGACTCCGGTAACGATCTGCTGAACGGCGCCGTGGACTACCAGGACATCGTGGGCGCCGACGTACCCGCGCCCCCGGTCGAACCGGACGCCGACGATCTGTATGTGCTCTACACCGGCGGAACCACGGGAATGCCCAAGGGGGTGCTGTGGCGTCAGCACGACATCTTCATGACGGCCTTCGGCGGCCGCAACATGATGACGGGCGAGGCGGCCGAATCGATCGAGGCGATCTCGGCCAGGGCCATCGACAATCCCGGCACCAAGCTGATGATCCTGCCCCCGCTGATCCACGGCGCGGCCCAGTGGGCCGCGATGACCGCGATCACCACCGGCCAGACCCTGGTATTCCCCGGCGTGGTCGACCGTTTCGACGCCGACGACGTGGTGCGCACCATCGCCCGTGAACAGGTTCTGGTGGCCACCGTGGTGGGCGACGCCATGGCCCGGCCCCTGGTGGCCGCCATCGCCGGCGGTGTCGCGGACGTCTCGTCGCTCGCCGTCGTCGCCAACGGCGGAGCGCAGTTGACGCCGTACGTCAAACAGCAGCTCATCGATTCCAAACCCAACCTGATGGTGGTCGACGGGGTCGGTTCCTCGGAGACCGGGGCGCAGATGAGCCATATGTCCGCGCCTGGAAGCGTTTCCACCGGAACCTTCACCGCCGGGCCGGATACCTGTGTGGTCGCCGAGGATCTCACCGCGGTGCTCGCACCCGGCCACGACGGGCTGGGCTGGTTGGCGCAGCGCGGCTATGTGCCGCTGGGCTACAAGGGTGACGCCGCCAAGACCGCGGCCACCTTCCCGGTCGTGGACGGCGTGCGCTACGCGATACCCGGTGACCGCGCCCGCCATCTCGACGGTGGCTCGATCGAGCTGCTCGGCCGCGATTCGGTGACCATCAATTCCGGCGGCGAGAAGATCTTCGCCGAGGAGGTCGAGTCGGCGATCGCATCGCACCCGGCGGTCGGCGATGTGGTGGTGGCCGGCCGGCCCAGTGCACGCTGGGGTCAGGAGGTGGTCGCGATCGTGGCGCCGGCCGACGGCGTCACGGTGGACGCCGACGAACTGATCCGCCACGCCG
Source organism: Mycobacterium sp. NPDC003449 (assembly GCF_053588415.1). Lineage (NCBI taxonomy): Bacteria > Bacillati > Actinomycetota > Actinomycetes > Mycobacteriales > Mycobacteriaceae > Mycobacterium > Mycobacterium sp. NPDC003449. Next base: position 11,196 of record NZ_JBSFPX010000145.1, on the reverse strand, counting down.
AGGCGTCGATCGCCCGCTACAAGCTGCCCAAGGCGGTGGTGTTCCGTCCGCGGATCGAGCGCAGCCCGGCCGGAAAGGCCGACTACCGCTGGGCCCGCGAGCAGGCGATCAGCGAAACCTCTTGAGCCGGCTCGCGGTCCTGCTCCGGGCCCGGAGCAGGACCAGGTCGGCGCCCACCCGCATCGAGCGGGTGAACGGAAGCGCCGCCTGGCCGGTGACGCTGAACGGCAGGTCGGTGCCCACCACGGTGCGATGGTGGCTGAAGGTGTCGAACCCGGCCTTCCCGTGGTAGGCGCCCATACCGCTGCGTCCCACTCCCCCGAACGGTGCACCCGACGGAATCATCTGGGCGGCAAAATCGTTGCGGGCGACGCCACCGCTGCGGGTGCGGCCGACGAAGCGCCGGAAGTCCGCATCGTCCGGACCGAACCAGTACGCCACCAACGGTGACGGCCTGGCGTTGATGTAATCGATCGCGTCGGTGAGTGCCGAGTAGCCGCGCACCACGAGCACCGGCCCGAACACCTCTTCCTCGACGATCCGCATGCGGTCGTCGACGTCGCGCACGATGGTCGGCGCGATCTTGCGTGACGCCGGATCGGGCAGGATCTCGCCGGCCGGACTGACCGAATCGATGCGGGCGCCGAGCGCGCGGGCATCGGCGATGAGTCCGACGACGCGGTCGAAGTTGGCCTGGTTGACCGATGAGCAGTAGTCGGCGTTGCCGACGATGGTCGGAAACATCGTGCGCAGGGTCCGGCGTGCGGTCTCGACGAAGCGCTCGACCTCGTCGTCCCGGACGAAGACGTAGTCCGGGCAGACACACACCTGGCCACCGTTCACCATGCGCGCCTGGGCGATTCGCGTCGCCGCCCGGGCCACATCGGCCTCGGGCGACACCACCACCGGGTTCTTGCCGCCGAGTTCCAGCGTGACCGGCACCAGGTTGCCCGCGGCCGCCTGGGCGACCCGCTCGCCGATCGCGGGGGATCCGGTGAAGAACAGATGATCGAACGGCAGTCCGGCGAATTCGGCGGCCACGCCGGCCCCACCGGTGACGACCCGCAGTTCGGCGGGGTCGAAGTACCGGGGTGCGGTGGCGGCCATCAGCTCGGCGGTACGCGGGGTGACCTCCGACATCTTGATCATCACCCGGTTGCCCGCGGCGAATGCGGCGGCCGCGGGCAGCACGGTGAGCTGCACCGGAAAGTTCCACGGCCCGATGATGCCGACCACGCCGAGCGGGCACGGCACCACCTCGGCACGCAGTCTCGCGACCCGGGCGGCCCGGATGAGTTTGGTGGCCCGCATCCACCGCGGCAGGTTGGACCGGGTGTGTTCGATCACCGAGATCATGCCGAGAATCTCGGCGAAGAAGGCCGCCGACCGGGATCGGGATCCGTAGTCCGCGGCGGTTGCCGCGACGAAATCCTCGGCGTTGTCCAGGATCATCGCCATCAGCCGGTCGATCCGATTGCGGCGCAGGGCGGCGTCGGGTGGTCCGTCGGCCAGGAAGGCCGCCCGTTGGGCGGCCAGCATCGCGGCCGGATCCGGCACACCGACCGCTCCGACGACTTCAGTCACGCACCGAGCTCCTCACCCGTCCGAATGCCCCTACGGTAGGGCTAACGGTAACACCGGCGCGCAAGGGCCCGCTCGATTGTCGGAAGCTGTCGAGTTGTTTACAGTCATCCTTACCGTCGTAAATTCAGTTGGAGGGCCGGATGTCCGTTGAGCCACGCAAGATCGTCGTCGTCGGAGCCGGATCGGGAATCGGCGCGGCCACCGCGGCGCACTTCCACGACCGCGGCGATTTCGTGGCGGCCGTCGATGTCCGCACCGGTGAAACCCCGGCGACCCTGCACCTGACCTGCGACCTCCGCGATCCCGCGAGTGTCGACGAGGCGTTGCGGGAACTCGGCACGGGCTGGGATCTGCTGGCCCACGTCGCGGGCGTACCGGGGACCGCCCCCGCGGCCGACGTCCTCAAGGTCAACTATCTCGGCATGCGCACGATGACCGAAGGCATGCTGCCCCGGATGAATCGGGGCGGATCGGTCGTCGCGGTCGCGTCGACCGCCGCACTCGGCTGGCAACAGCGCACCGACATCCTCGACGGCCTGCTCGAGCTCACCGACGGCGCCGCCGTGGCGGCCTGGCAGGACGGCCAGGATCCGGACTTCCCGGTGTACACCACCTCCAAGCAAGCGGTCATCCTGTTCGCCAAACGGATATCCGGTGTGGCCTGGACCAGGTACGGCGTGCGGGTCAACACGGTGAGCCCCGGTCCGGTCGAGACACCGATCCTGTCCGACTTCGAACAGACCATGGGCAAGGACGTCCTCGATCTGGTGCGCACGACGGTGGGCAGACACGCCACGGTCGACGACGTGGTCCCGGTGATCGCCTTTCTGGCCGACCCTCGGTCACGGTGGGTCAACGGCCAGGACATCCAGGTGGATGCCGGCTTCATCACGGGGATGTCCAACGGTGCCCCGATAACCGTATGACCGTCACGTTCGCACTACTGTAACATTTACAGTAGTATTGTTCGGACTCGTCGACCGGCGCGGAAGGGTGATCGTGGAGAGCAAGGTGCGCGGCCCCGCCGGCGACGAATCCGTCGATGACACACCGAGCTTGCTCCGCGACCCGTACCCGACCTTCGCGCGGCACCGCGCCGAGCACGGCGTGTTCCGCGGCTCGGTGATGGACTGGTCCAAGACGCCGGAATCGCTGCTGCCGGAACACCAGTTCGCCGCGGTCTCGTTCGATGCGGTGAACACCGTGTTCCGGGACGGCAAATCGTTCAACTCCACGATCTACGACAGCACCATCGGCTTGTTCATCGGGCCCACGATCCTCGCGATGGAGGGCAAGCCGCATCGTGACCATCGCAACCTGGTGTCGGCCGCCTTCAAGACCCGATCACTGGCGCGCTGGGAGCCCGAGATCGTCAGGCCGATCTGCCAGGCCCTCGTCGCGGAGTTCATCGAGTCCGGAACCGCCGACCTGGTGCGCGATTACACGTTCGAGTTCCCCACCCGGGTGATCTCCACGCTGCTCGGGCTCCCCGAGGAGGATCTCCCGTGGTTCCGGCAACGCGCGGTCGAATTGATCAGCTACACCGTCAAGTACAAACGCGCCTTCGAAGCGTCCGAGGCGTTGAAGAACTACTTCCTGGACCAGATCGAGCAGCGCCGGTCCAAACCCACCGACGACATCATCGGCGATCTGGTGACCGCCGAGATCGACGGTGAGAAACTCAGCGACGAGGCCATCTACTCGTTCCTGCGGCTGCTGCTTCCCGCCGGATTGGAGACCACCTACCGATCCTCGGGAAACCTGTTGTACCTGTTGCTGACTCATCCCGATCAGTTCGGCGCCCTGCAGCGCGACCGGCAACTGATCGGGCCGGCCATCGAGGAGGGCCTGCGCTACGAAACGCCGCTGACCACGGTGCAGCGCTCGGCCAGCCGGGACACCGAAATCGACGGCGTCGCACTGCCCGAGGGCGCGGTGATCGACGTCTGCATCGGATCGGCGAACCGTGACGAGAACCGCTGGGACCACCCCGAGCAGTTCGACATCTTCCGAAAGCGGGTGCCCCACATCACGTTCGCCGCCGGCGAGCACACCTGCATGGGCCTGCACCTGGCCAGGATGGAAACCCGGGTGGCGATGGAGAGCCTGCTCGACCGGGTCACCGACATCGCCCTCGTCACCGATGACGACCCACACATCTTCGGCCAACCGTTCCGGTCCCCGACGGCCATCCCGGTCACCTTCGAGCCCGCCCCCATCTAGGCCGAGCAGACACCCCGGTACCCGGAACGCCGCCGTACCGGGTACCTCGGTGTCTGCTCGCGCAGGGAGGGTCACTGTCGGGGCAGCCGCCACCCGATCGTCTTGGTCTCGGTGTACTGCGCGAAACCTTCGATCCCGCACTGCCGGCCGACACCGCTGTTCTTGTACCCGCCGAACGGGGCATCGGCGCCGTAGTACATCCCGCCATTAACACCGACTGCGCCGGTCCTTATCCGCCGGGCGATGCCCATCGCCCGCTCCCAAGAGGCCGACAGCACCGCCCCCGCCAACCCGAACGCACTGTCGTTGGCCATCCGCACCGCGTCGTCGTCATCGTCGAACGGGATCATCACCAGCACCGGCCCGAACACCTCATCCTGCGCTATCGCCGACCGCGGGTCGGCGCCGACGATCACGGTGGGCGCCACGAAGTGCCCGTCGGCCAGGTGATCCGGCAGCTCGGGAACGCCTCCGCCCACCGCGATCCGGGCCCCGTCACGGCGGGCCCGGTCGATGGCGTCGAGCACCCGTTGCTTGGCCGCGGCACTGATCAACGGTCCGACCAGGGTGGTGGGCAGTGCGGGATCGCCGACCGGCACCGCACCGAACGCCATGGTCACATTGGCGACCGCATCGTCGAACAACGAGCGGTGCACCAGCATCCTGGTGTTGGCGGCACAGGCCTGGCCCGCGTGCACGCAGGCACCGATCGCGCCCGGGACGATGTGCGCGGGATTGGCGTCGTCGAGCACGATCATCGCCGACTTGCCGCCGAGTTCGAGGAACGTGCGCTTCATGGTTTCGGCGCCGGCCCGTGTCAGCTGACGGCCCACCGCGGTCGACCCGGTGAACGAGACCATGTCGACGCGCGGATCGGTACCCAGAAGCGCAGCAACCTCATTCGACGGGGTCGGCACCACGTTCACCACCCCGGCCGGAATGTCGGTGTGCTCGGCGATCAGCCGGCCCAGTCTGGTGGCGTTCCACGGGGTGTTGGGGTCGGGTTTGAGGATCACGGTGTTGCCCGCGGCCAACGCCGGCCCGAGCTTGTTGAGGATCACCTCGAGCGGGAAGTTGGACGGCGTGATGGCCGCGACCACGCCGACCGGTTCCTTGACGACCGTGCGGGCGTTGCGTTCACCGAACAGCCCGCCCCCGTCCAGGGTGCGCTCCCACTCGAACTCGTCGATCAGCCGGGCGGGGTATCGCAGTGCCTCGGCCAGCGGCCAGTCCAGTTGCGCGTTCTGCGTGGTCATCGCCGGACATCCGGCCTCGGCGATCACCTCCTCACGCAGGTCCTCTTTCTCGGCCTCGATCGCGTTCTGCAGCTGGAGCAGCGCGCGGTAGCGCAGGCCGCGGTTCGTCGACCATTCGGACTCGTCGAAGGCCAGGCGCGCCGCACCGATCGCGTCGTCCATATCGTCGGCACCGGCAGCGGCCACCGCCCCCAGCACCAGACCCGTTGCCGGGCTGACGTTGTCGAATTCGGCACCCGCGCGGGCGGCCACGAGCTCGCCACCGATAAGCATCCTGGTCTCGGCTCGCCGCGCGGCGCGCCTGCCGATGTCTACGCTGGGGGCAACCTCGGTCATGCGTACAACAGTAACATTTACAGTAACTAGATCAGCAGTGCTCCACCTGCACCGGCACCCCCGTCAGCCAGGACATCCCGGCCAGCGCCTCGATATCGGCCGGATCGCTCGACATCAGCTGGTTGACGTTGGAACCGCCGGCCCGATTGGCGATCCGCCAGCGCCCGCCACCCGTGTGACCCCAGCCGTGCGGTATCGCGACGGCGCCGCGCACGATGTCGTCGGTGAGCGACAACGCGATATGGATCTGGCCGTACGGTGAACGCACCCGCACCTGGTCGCCGACCGCCAACTGCCGGGCGGCGGCGTCGTCGGTATGCATGAGCGCCCGATGAACCCGCTCACCGCGCATCAGCAACGGCGAATTGTGCAACCAGGTGTTCTCCGAGCGCGGTTCGCGCATCCCGATCATCCGCAGCGGAAAGCCCTCGGGCGCGTCACGTCGCGACAGCGCCGCGATTTCGGCGGCGATGTCCTCGTGCTCGAGCCGGATCCGGCCGTGGCGGTACACCACCACCTCACCGAGCACACCGGTGCGGATATTCGGCGCCACCACCGCGCCGTGCGGATAGCGCTCGAGCAGGCGGCGGAACGTCAATCCACCACGACTCAGCCCGAATCGGTCACCGCCGTCGGCCATCCGGATCATCGAGTCGATCATCGGTCGCGGGCTCAGCCTCTTCCCGCGCCTGGCGGCCAGCCGCAGCGCGGCGAAAACCGGTGTGCGCACCCCCATCCTGCCGATCAGGTCGACGACGATATCCCATTCGGTGCGGGCCTGGCCGCGCGGCGCCACCACCGCGTCGGTGGCCTGCCGGAACGGTGTGGCCTGGAACATCTGAAACGTGACCGCGAAGTCGTCACGTTCGTACATCGTCGTCACCGGCAGCACGTAATCACAGTGTGCGGTGGTCTCGTTGACGTAGAGGTCCAGCCCGACCGAGAGGTCCAAGGACTCAAGTGCTTGTTCCATCTCCACGCCGTTGGGCACCGACAGCACCGGGTTTCCGGCACCGATGAACATCGCCCGGACCCGGCGCTGGCCGGGCGTGGTGATCTCCTTGGCCATGAACGCCGCGGGTTCGGCCCCAATCACCGAACGAAACCCGCCAACCCGGGTGCGCCTGGTGCGATAGCTCCGGCGCAGCGAGGCTCCCATCGCCATCGTCGCCCACCGTTGCCCGGGGATGCCGAGAGTGCTGAACACGCTGCCGCCCGGGGTGTCCAGGTTCCCCGCGACCAGATTGACCGCATCGAGCAGGTAGCTGGTCAATGTGCCGTTACGTCCGACGCAGGTACCGAGCCGGCCGTAGACGGCGGCGCGCGGGGTGGCGGCCAGGTCGCGGGCCAGCGCCCGGACGGTGCCCGGGTCGATGCCCGTATGGGCCCGGGTGCGTTCCGGGGTGAACGGCGCACACCGGGCCCGCAGCCAGTCCAGGCCGTCGGCCTGAGCCCGGGCCCGCGCACTGACCAACCCCTCGGCGAACAGCACCTGCAGGATCGACAGCAGCAGGTGGGCATCGGCGTCGGGGACGATCCCGAGCCAGTCGAACCGGGCGGCGGTCTCGGTCCGCCGCGGGTCGACCACCACGACCCGCCCACCCCGCTTCACGATGTCGTGCATGCGGTCCTTGATCCGCGGCGCGGTCAGGAGGCTACCGTGCGACACGACCGGATTCGCGCCGAACATGACCAGCAGATCGGTCCGCATCAAATCCGGTATCGGCACCGGGAACGGCGCACCGTAGAGGAACTGGTTGGCCAACAGGCGGCTGCTGGTGTCCTGCGTCGACGAGCTGAAGAAGTGGCTGCCGCGGCCGATGCCCTTGGCGAACGCCATCGCGGCGAACAGGTGCGAATAGCTGAAGGCAGCGGGGTTGCCCATGTACCAGGCCACCGCCCCGGCACCGTGCGCACGGTGAATCTCGGTGAGCCGGGCCGCGATGTCGTCGAGCGCATCGTCCCAGCTGACCGCTTCGAAACCATCGGGCGTGCGCTTGAGCGGCGTGGTCACCCGGTCCGGATCGTTGACCACCTCGGTGAACGCGATGCCCTTCTGACAGGCGAAACCGGCCGACAGCGGATGCTCCTTGTCGGGGCGCAGCTCGGTCAGACGGCCCTCCTGGACGGTGGCGATCATGCCGCACAGCGGCTCACAGATCCGGCAGAACGTCACCTTGGACTGCGCCTTGCTCTCGATCACCGGGATTAGTTTACTGTAAGAGTTACAGTTGCTATACCATTCCGGCTGAACACGGAGGACCGTACGCATGCAGAGGGCCGACCATGACTAACGACGTAGCGATCATCGGTGTGGGCCTGCATCCGTTCGGCCGGTTCGAGGGCAAGTCCGCGATGCAGATGGGTGTTGATGCGATCTCCGCCGCGGTCGCCGATGCCGGCGTGGCCTGGAAGGACATCGGTGCCGCGACCGGTGGCAGTTGGACCGTGGCCAATCCGGATGCGATCGTCGGCATGGTCGGATTGACCGGCATCCCGTTCACCAACGTGTTCAACGCGTGCGCCACCGCCGCCAGCGCCACCAAGGCCTGCGCCGACGGGATCCGGCTCGGCGACTATGACATCGGTATCGCGGTCGGCCTGGACAAGCACCCACGCGGCGCATTCACCGAGGACCCGGCGCTGGTCGGGATGCCGAGCTGGTACGCCGAGAACGGTCAGTACCTGACCACGCAGTTCTTCGGGATGAAGGCCAACCGTTATCTGCACGATCACCACATCTCCCAGCGCACCCTGGCCAAGGTGGCCAACAAGAACTTCCGCAACGGAGCGTTGAACCCGAATGCGTTCCGCCGCAAGCCGATATCCGAGGATGACATCCTGAACTCGACCATGCTCAACTATCCGCTGACGCAATACATGTTCTGTGCCCCCGACGAAGGCGCGGCCGCGGTGGTGATGTGTCGGGCCGATATCGCGCACAGATATTCCGACAAGCCGGTGTATGTGAAGGCCGTCGAGGTGCGCACCCGCCGCTACGGCGCCTACGAGGTCAACACCACCTGCTCCCCGGTCGAGGAGGATGTCGCACCGACCGTGTACGCCGCACGCGCCGCATTCGAGAAGTCCGGTGTCGCACCCGAAGACGTCGACGTCGTGCAACTGCAGGACACCGACGCCGGCGCCGAGATCATCCACATGGCCGAATGCGGATTCTGTACCGACGGCGATCAGGAGAAGCTGCTGGCCGACGGCTCCACCGAGATCGGCGGGCCGCTTCCGGTCAACACCGACGGTGGGCTGATCGCCAACGGCGAGCCGATCGGTGCGTCGGGTCTGCGACAGATCCATGAGCTGGTCCGGCAGTTGCGGGGCGAGGCGGGTGACCGTCAGGTGCCCGGTGACCCGAGGGTCGGTTTCGCTCAGCTCTACGGCGCGCCGGGGACCGCGGCCGCCACGGTCCTGACACGTTGATGGCCGAGCAGACACAAAACTGCACATTTTCCGGCCGAAATGGGCAGGTTTGCGTCTGCTCGCGGGAGGAAAGGAACCCACCTCATGACTGAACAGTTCCGCGACGCACCGATTTTCGACGCCGATCAGCACATGTACGAGACCGCCGACGCGCTGACCAGGTTTCTGCCCGAGCGCTACCGCCGCGCGGTGCAGTACGCCCAGTTCGGCCGCCAGACCCGCGTGGTGATCAACAACCGGGTCACCGACTTCATCCCGAATCCCACCTTCGAACGCGTCGCCGCACCCGGCGCGCACGAGAAGTTCTTCGCCGGTGAGAACACCGAGGGCCTGACCCTGCGGGAGATGCAGGGCAAGGCCATCGAGGCGCCCGCGGCCACCCGCAATCCGGACGACCGGGTCAAAGAACTCGACCGTCAAGGTGTTGTCGAAGCGCTGACCTATCCGACCCTGGGCAGCCTGGTCGAACATTCCAGCGCCGACGATCCACAGCTGACCGTGGCCATCGTGCACGCGCTCAACGAGTGGATTCTGGAGCACTGGACGTTCGACTTCGAGAGCCGGGTGTTCTCGACGCCGATCATCAACCTCTCCGAAGTCGATGCCGCACAGCGCGAACTGGCCTGGATCCTCGAGCACGGGGCCAGGGCCGCCCTGATCAAACCCGGACCGGTCAACGGGCTGCACGGCTGGCGCTCCCCCGCGCTGCCCGAATTCGATCCGTTCTGGCGTGACGTCGAGGCCGCCGGTCTGCCCATCGTGCTGCACGCCAGCTATCCGCCGCTGGACGAGTACGTCAACCGGTGGGAACCGCCGCACACCCAGAACTTCATGGCGCAGAGCGCGTTCCGGTGGATGGTGCTCGGTCACCGCGAGATCGCCGATATGCTGACCGCGCTCATCTGCCACGGCACCCTGACCCGCTTCCCGAAGCTGCGCATCGCCAGCGTGGAGAACGGCAGCAGCTGGATATTCCCGCTGTTTCACGAATTCGCCGACCTGTACAAGAAGATGCCGCAGAACTTCCCCGAACATCCCCACGACGTGTTCCGGCGAAACATCTGGGTCAGCCCGTTCTGGGAGGGCTGTGTGGCCGATGTGGTGGACACCGTCGGCTGGGACAAAGTGCTGTTCGGCTCGGACTACCCGCATCCGGAGGGGCTGGCCGAGCCGAACGGGTTCTGGAAGTACGCCGAGGGGATGGACGTGCGACGCACCTTCGACTTCATGGGCGACAATGCCCGGCGCTTCATGGGCCTAACGATCGCCAACCCCGATCCCGACGCGGCCAAGCCGCCGGCGCTCGCCGCCCGCTGAAGTTCTTGTCCTAGTGGTCATCCTCGCCGAGCTTGTCGAGTAGTGGCGTAAGCCTGAAGTCGACGAGCTTGCGCATCACGAGCGATGTGTTCGTCTGCTCGACACCGTCGATGTCCAGTATCCGGCCGGCCACCCGATACAGATCGTCCGCATCCCTGGTGACCACGTGAATGAGCAGATCGGTGACGCCGCCCAGACCGTGCACCTCGACGACCTCGGGCACCTGCGCCAGCGCCTCGGCAATGTCGGCGAGCTTGCGCTGGGTGACGCGGGTCAAGACGAACGCCGTCAACGGATACCCCAGAGCGACCGGATTGATCCGCCGCTCGAACGAGCGCAGCACGCCGAGCCGTTCGAACTTGTTGATCCGTGCCTGCACGGTGTTCCGCGACAGCCGAGTCTTGTCGGCCAACGCGATCACGGTGGCCCGGGGATCGTCGTTGAGAGCCTTGAGGATCCGGGCGTCCAGGGCGTCGACCCTGGTTTCCGTGGTCAATATGACAACCTCCCACCGCCTGTTCGAGGCGTCCTATGAGCAAAATGCTCATTCAATTGAGGTGAACTTGTCCAAAGTGTAGTGGGATGGTCGACTTGATGGCGAGTTCTGCACCCCTCGGAACTCCGACGGCCGCACAAACCCGGTCGGCAGCGCATCCGCTCTCACCCGAGCCCGCGTGCTGCGACGCGTCGTCGCCGCGCTCATGACCTGAGCGCGGCGACGACCGCGCTATCACTCTGGAACTCCCACGCAAGGATGCCGCCGATGGACCCCTCACAATCAGTCGATACCCGGAGTCGCGTCGCCGACGACACGTCGGCAGCCGCCACCCTCCGCGACATCGAAGACCGTGTTCTGTGGTTGTCGACATCGATCATCCACCACGCCAACCGAATTCGCCCCAACTCGACGGGCCTGAAGGTGGGCGGCCATCAGGCCTCGTGCGCCTCCATGACCTCGATCATGACGTCGCTGTGGTTCGAACAGCTGCAATCTCGGTGTTGGTCTCCTGGATGCCGGTGACCTGGGCGAGCGCCAGCACGCCGC
>NZ_JBSFPX010000144.1:0-20144 GCF_053588415.1 Mycobacterium sp. NPDC003449 | reverse complement strand
CCAACTCCCTGGCCTTGCGCGCGGCCAGACGGGCCTGCGCCGACGAAACCGCTTTGTTCACAACGGTTTTTGCTTCCGCGGGGTTAGGCGCCGAGGATCAGCCCCTCGACGGCCGCCTCCAGCGCGTCCGGCGACACCGCCGACAGGGAGGTGACGACCTTGGTGGCCTTGTCGAGCGCGCGGGCCGCGTTACCCGCCGCGCGGCGGATCGCGTCGGTGGACCATTCCTCATCCGATTTGCCGAGACCGACGGCCAGCACACTCGCGACCGGAAGTGATCCGACCACCAGCCGGTGGGTCTGGCCCTCCCCGCCCGTGGCGCCGAGCGCCCGCAGGCCGGACTCGATCTCGGCCAGCGCATCGTCGCCCAGGTAGGGCGCGTCGGCGAGGACCCGGGGGCCGGAATCGCCGCCGGCCACTCCGATGACGAGGACGGCGCCTGCGCTGCCCTTGCCGGGCAGTGACGAGCTGACGGTGACGGTGGGGGCCTGGTAGCCGGGTGCGCTGCTCACCCGGTTCAGACTAGTCAGCCCCGTCGAGGCGGAGCGCAAAGGCCGGGACCGGCCGGTCGAACCCTTTGAGCGTGAGCGCCTCCTGCTCGACGACGGGCCGATCCGGCAGCGCATCGCGCACCGCGGTGGAGACCAGCACCTGCCCCGGTTCGGCGGATTCGACGAGCCGGGCCGCCAGGTTCACCGAATTGCCGAAGTAGTCGCCGCTGATGGCCAGCACGGTGCCGAAGTCCAGGCCGGCCCGCACCCGCACGTGGGCCTGTCTGGCCCGCGGATGCCGCACCAGGTCGACCGCGGCCTTGACCAGGAGCTCCGGGGTCGAGCTCACCCACATCACGGCGTCCCCGATGAACTTGACCACCCGGCCGCCGTCGGCGTGCACCACATCGGCGGTGACCGCGCTGAACTCGTTGAGCAGCCGGGTCAACTCGGCGGTGGTGAGCATCTGGGTCAGCGCGGTGAATCCGGACAGATCGGCGAAACCTATGCCGCACAACACATTCGCCGAACCGTCGCGGACCACGTGTTCGAAGTAGGTGCGGGTGCTCATCAGGTGGTGGCGGTGAAAGGCGTCCATCATCGCCCCGATCCGCGGGATGAACGCGGCGGCCGCGCGGTAGGCCTGCGCCGTCGCGAGTTCATCGCCGGACAGGTCGACCCGGATCTCGGGGGAACCGGTCCGGATCATCGACGATTCGGCCTCCGAGATCCGGGCCAGACCGGAGCCGATCACCCGCAGCAGACCCGTCGCGGCCTCGTCGCCGAGCAGCGCGCGCATCTCGGCCCAGGTACGCAGCCCGTCCACATCGGCCTGGCTCAGCGCCCGCACCTCCGGACCGGCCACGGTCAGGCCGAGGGCGGCCCACGCGCGTTCGACGTCGGCGACCGGCAGGCCAAGAGCGGCCGCGGCCGAGGTCAGGCTGTGCACCGGCGGCCCGGTCGCCTGCAGGGCATCGCCGGCCAGCCCGAACAGCCGGTCCCGGCGCTCGGCGTCGACCATCTGCTCGGTGCTGAACCCGAGCCCGTCGAGATAGGCGATCAGCGCGGCCCGCCCACGGGCGTCGGCGATCCCCGCGGCCTCGAGCGCGTCGAAGTCGACCACCCGCCAAGTGTGGCAGTCCGCCACCGCCACCCGGGGTCGGATTAGGGTGAGCTCGTGAGTGACGACCTGCTGCACGGACCGCTGGAAGACCGCCACCGCGAGCTGGGGGCCAGCTTCGCCGAGTTCGGCGGGTGGCTGATGCCGGTGTCGTATGCGGGCACCGTCGCCGAACACACCGCCACCCGCACCAGCGTCGGCCTGTTCGACGTGAGCCACCTCGGCAAGGCCCTGGTGCGCGGGCCCGGCGCGGCCGCCTACGTCAACTCCGCGTTCACCAACGACCTCGGCCGGATCGGCCCGGGAAAGGCGCAGTACACCCTGTGCTGCACCGACTCCGGTGGAGTGATCGATGATCTGATCGCCTACTACGTCTCCGACGACGAGATCTTCCTGGTGCCGAACGCGGCCAACACCGCGGCCGTGGTCGCCGAGCTGCAGCGGCACGCCCCCGCGGGCCTGGCCGTCACCGACGAGCACCGCTCCTATGCGGTACTGGCGGTGCAGGGCCCGAAATCGGCAGAGGTGCTCGACGGGCTCGGGCTGCCCACCGATATGGACTACATGGGTTTCGCGGACGGGGAGATCGACGGCGTCCGAATCCGGGTCTGCCGCACCGGCTATACCGGTGAACACGGCTACGAGCTGTTACCGCCGTGGGACGGCGCGGGCCCGGTGTTCGACGCGCTCGCGCGGGCCGTGCGGGCCGCCGGGGGAGAGCCGGCCGGGCTCGGCGCCCGCGACACCCTGCGCACCGAGATGGGTTACCCGCTGCACGGTCACGAGTTGTCGCCGGACATCTCGCCGTTGCAGGCCCGCTGCGGCTGGGCGATCGGGTGGAAGAAGGACGCGTTCTGGGGGCGCGACGCGCTGCTGGCCGAGAAGCAGGCCGGGCCCGCGCGGGTGCTGCGCGGGCTCAGGGCGCTCGGCCGCGGGGTGCTGCGCGCCGACCTCGCGGTGCTCGGCGGCCCGGGGGCGGGGGACACCCGGATCGGCGTCACCACATCGGGAACCTTCTCTCCCACTTTGAAAGCCGGGATCGCACTGGCGTTGCTCGACACCGCCCACGACATCGCCGACGGTGCCCACGTCACGGTCGACGTCCGGGGCAGGGCCGTGGAGTGCGAGGTCGTCAAGCCACCTTTTGTGGACGCCAAAACTCGCTAGCCGCGGGTTATACAATCGCCGTATGACCGAAGGCCCCCTCGAATTCAAGCTTGCCCGCAACACGTCACCGGCAAGCGATGAGGTAAGGGACGGCATCCTCGCCGACCCCGGGTTCGGCAGATTCCACACCGACCACATGGTGTCGATCGATTACACCGAGGGACGCGGCTGGCACGACGCGCGGGTGATCCCGTACGGCCCGATCGAGCTGGATCCGTCGGCGATCGTGCTGCATTACGCTCAGGAGATCTTCGAGGGGCTCAAGGCCTACCGCTGGGCCGACGGCTCCATCGTGTCGTTCCGGCCGCAGGCCAACGCCGCCCGGTTGCGGACCTCGGCCCGCCGGCTGGCCATCCCCGAACTCCCCGAGGCGGCGTTCCTGGAATCGCTGCGCCAGCTGATCGCCGTCGATGCGCAATGGGTGCCCGCGGCCGGTGGTGAGGCGTCGCTGTACCTGCGTCCGTTCGTCATCGCCACCGAGCCGGGGTTGGGGGTCCGCCCGGCCGACCAGTACCGCTACCTGGCCATCGCATCGCCGGCGGGGGCCTACTTCAAGGGTGGCGTCAAACCGGTCAGCGTGTGGCTCTCGCACGAGTACGTGCGGGCCTCACCCGGCGGTACCGGCGCGGCCAAGTTCGGCGGCAACTACGCGGCCTCACTGCTGGCCCAGGCGCAGGCCGCCGACAACGGGTGCGATCAGGTGGTGTGGCTGGACGCCATCGAACGCCGCTACGTCGAGGAGATGGGCGGGATGAACCTGTTCTTCGTGCTCGGCAGCGGTGGTTCGGCGCGCCTGGTCACCCCCGAGCTGTCGGGTTCGCTGCTACCGGGCATCACCCGGGACTCGTTGCTGCAGTTGGCCACCGACGCCGGATTCGCGGTCGAGGAACGCAAGATCGACGTCGACGAATGGCAGAAGAAGGCGGCCGCGGGCGAGATCACCGAGGTGTTCGCGTGCGGTACCGCCGCGGTGATCACCCCGGTGTCCCACGTCAAACACCGCGATGGCGAATTCACCATCGCGGAAGGACAGCCCGGCGAGATCACCATGGCGCTGCGCGACACCCTGACCGGGATTCAGCGCGGAACCTTCGCCGACACCCACGGCTGGATGTCGCGGCTGAACTAGCCGATCGCGAGACCGACGGCGGTGAGCGTCGTCGTCACCTCGACGGCGGCCCCGAGCACATCGCCGGTGATGCCGCCGAAACGCCGCACGCAGTGTCCGACCAGGACCACCGACGCGCCGACCGCGATCAGGACGACGACGGGGCCCTGCCACATCCGCGGGTCCGCCCATGCCGCGAGCACGGTGACGGCGGCCAGCCAACCCGCGACCACGACCGCCGGCTGGGTGGCGGCCACCGCGGCACCCAGCGAGCTGCCCGGCGCCGCGGGAACCGACCGCCGGCACGCCGCCAGCGCCGCCACCCGGCCCGCCGTCACCGCGGTGATCACCGCCACCGGGCCCAGCTGGGTGAACGCGAACGCCTGGGCGGCGATGGTCACCACCACCGCCGCGACGCCGAACGGCCCCGCCGAACCCTCGCGCATCACCTGCAGCGCCCGATCCGGTGGGCCGTAGCAGCCAAGGGCGTCGACGGTGTCGCAGAACCCGTCGATGTGCAGGCCGCGGGTGGCCGCCAGCAGCACCGCGACGGCAAGCAGGCCGGGTAGGGGATTGCCCGCGGCGAACGCCCACTGGCCTGCCGCCAGCACGCCGGCGGCCAGCCCGCCCAGGGCCAGGCCGACCAGCGGCAGCGCGGTCAGGGTGCCCCGGCCCAGCGCCGCCCGCGACCGCACCGGCAACACCGTGCCGAACGCGAAAGCCGAAGCGACGGAGCCGATCACGGAGTGGTGTCTTCGGCGATCCCGGCCTCGTCGAAAGTGGCCATCGAGGTCAGCGTGGCGATCCCGGCCCGCAGGATCGGCAGGGCGATCGCCGCGCCGGTGCCCTCACCAAGCCGCATGCCGAGATCGACGATCGGATCGAGCGCAAGGCGGTTCAGCGCCAGCGTGTGGGCGGGTTCGGTGGAGCGGTGCCCGGCCTGCCACCAGGCCCTGGCGCCCGGCGCCATCAGGTCGGCGACCAGCGCCGCCGCCGTCACCACCACGCCGTCGAGCAGCACCGGGGTCCGGCGCACCGCGGCCTGGGCGCAGAACCCGGCCATCGCGGCCAGATCCGGGCCGCCGCACACCCGCAGCAGCCCGGCCGGATCGTCGAGCACGTGGCGGGCCCGGTAGAGCGCATCGCGCACGGCGCTGGTCTTGCGCATCCACCCCGGATCGTCGATGCCGGTGCCGCGCCCGACCACCGCGACCGGTTCGGCCCCGGTGAGCGCCGCGATCAGCGTGGTCGCCGCGGTGGTGTTGCCGATGCCCATATCGCCCGCGATCAGCAGATCGGCGCCGGCGTCGACCTCCTCGTCGGCGATCCGCCGGCCCGCCGTGACTGCGGCCGCGGTCTCCGCATCGGTCATGGCGTCCTCGACCGCGATGTTGCCCGACCCGCGGCGCACCTTGTGGGCGCCGATGGCGGGGGAGCGCGGCTGCGGGCAGTCGACGGCGATATCGGCGACCCGCACCGATGCGCCCGCGACCTCGGCCAGCACGTTGATCGCGGCGCCGCCGGCCTCGAAGTTGGCCACCATCTGGCCGGTGACCGCGCTCGGGAACGCCGAGACACCCGCCGCGGTGACGCCGTGGTCCCCGGCGAACACCACGATCCGCGGCCGGGTCAACCCGCGGGGCGGACAGCTGCCCTGGCAGGCCGCCGCCCACACCGAGAGCTCTTCGAGCCGGCCCAGCGATCCGGGCGGTTTGGTCAGCCGGGCCTGGCGCTCACGCGCCTCGGCGGCCACCGCCGGGTCGGGCGGGGTGATCGGGGGGAAGGCGGCGTCCGGCGTCAAGAGACCGTGTCGCCGCGGTTGACGACCGGGCGCGGCGCCCGCATCCGGCGCAGCTGGGAGGCCCGGCTGGCGGCGTAGAACCCGAGCTTCCAACCGCTCTCGGTGTTGCCGGGGAACTTCTCGTCGACCATCCGGTTCACCTTGCGCCCGACGATGACCCCGTCGATCGCCATGACGACGACCAGCACCAGCATCGCGTAGGACAGGATCTGCTGGAACTGCACCGCGGGCAGCGCCAGCATGAAGAAGATCATCGCGAGTGCCGCCGGCATGAACAGGCCGAGCGCATTGCGGCGGGCGTCGACGATATTGCGGACATAGCGGCGCTCGGGCCCCTTGTCGCGGGGCAGCAGGTAGGCGTCCTCACCCGCCATCATCCGTTCCCGGCGATCGGACATATCGGCCCGCCGGGTCAGTCGTTCGGCCTTGCGCTCCTCCTTGGACAGCTTCGGCCCGCGCATCTCCTTGCGCCGCTTGCGGGCCTCCGAGGAGGTCATCGGCGCGGGTGCGACCGGCCCGCGCCGCCTGGCGGCCTCGCTGCGTTTGGGCGTCGGACGACCCTTGGGGGCGGTGGTGGCGGCACCGTCACCCACGCCGGCATCCTCGGAGGCGTCCCGGGGAGCGGTGTCGGTCCCGGTGGCCTCGTCGTTGTCGCCGTCGTCGTCCTTTTTGCGGCCCAGCAGCTTCACGCCAGCCAGGTTAGCGGGTGCGGGCGCCAGGTCCGGGCCTGGGATGGGTGGGAATAGCGGCAGAAGGAGGTACCGTTGACGTAGTGGACACTTAGGCATGCCCGGGTGTTCCTGCGGATTTCGGCATCGGCGATGCCCAGCGATGTTTAGGGAGACTAATGAGCGCGAATGCGACCACCACCGAAACCCACGGCGTGACCCTGTCGGAGGCCGCCGCGGCCAAGGCGAAGGCGCTGCTGGACCAGGAAGGCCGCGACGACCTGGCGCTGCGGATCGCCGTACAGCCGGGTGGTTGCGCGGGCCTGCGCTACAACCTGTTCTTCGACGACCGGACCCTCGACGGCGATCTGACCGCGGAGTTCGGCGGCGTCACCCTCACCGTCGACCGGATGAGCGCACCGTATGTGCAGGGCGCCACCATCGACTTCGTTGACACCATCGAGAAGCAGGGCTTCACGATCGACAACCCGAACGCCACCGGCTCCTGCGCCTGCGGCGACTCCTTCAACTGAGCCGGGCGGGCGGGCGGTGCCGCGTGAGTCAGTACTGACCGCCGGTTCGTAGCACGTACGAACACACCAGCGCCTCCTGGTCGGGGCCGTGATTCTCGACCAGGATCTGCGCGATTCCCTGCTGTTCCTCGCTGGGCGGGCGCTGCCTGCCCCGGGTCGACCCCTTGGCCGGGTCCACCTTCATCGTGAACAGCACCTGGGCCTGGGTCGTCGACCACGGCACGATCTTGTCGATGCTGACCACCTCGGCGCTGCTGAACTGCTTGCGGAAGGCGTCGCCGGCCAGGCCGGCGACCGCCAGGTCGGCCCGGCGTTCCTTGACCTCGTCGTACAACCCGCACAGGGTGTGGCGGGCGACCGTCTCGTCGTCGCCTGAGGTCAGCGCGGTCAGATACTCCTGGACGGCGGCCTTGGCCTGGTCGTCGGACAGCACCCGGGGCTCGTCGCCGGCCCGGCGGGCCGCGACCACCACCACGGCCGCCACCGCGACCAGCGCCACCGCCACGAGCACGGTGGCCGCGATCTTGGGCCAGCGACGCCGCTTCGGGTAGGGCACCGGAGGCGGCAGCATGCCGGGATAAGCCGACGGCATCTGCTCCGGATACTGGTGGGGCGGAACGGATTCGGGGTACTGGTAGGTACCAGTCATTAACAGGCTCCCCGGGTGATCTGGAGGTGGGTCATCCGTCTACGGTGACCGGGCATACGGTTATACGCAGGTTAGCGCAAGCGGCCGAGTGGGGACCGTGAGCGCCACCCGCACCCGGGTGGCGCGCGTAGTCTTACATAGCCGACTTAACCAAATGAAGGGGACGCTTCGTGACCATCGCCGTGACCGGATCCATCGCGACCGACCATCTGATGAAGTTTCCCGGCAAGTTCTCCGAACAGCTGCTGGCCGACCATCTGCAGAAGGTGTCGCTGAGCTTCCTGGTCGACGAGCTGGTCATCCACCGCGGCGGCGTCGCGGGGAACATGGCGTATGCGATCGGCGTGCTCGGCGGTGATGTGGCGCTGGTCGGCGCGGTCGGCAAGGACTTCGACGACTACCGCGGCTGGTTGACCTCGCACGGCGTGGACTGCGACGGCGTCCTGGTGTCCCCATCGGCCTATACCGCGCGGTTCGTGTGCACCACCGACGAGGACATGGCGCAGATCGCGTCGTTCTACCCGGGCGCGATGTCGCAGGCCCGCGAGATCGCACTCGCCGATCTGGTCGGCCGCGCCGGTAAACCCGAACTGGTCATCGTCGGCGCCAACGATCCCGAGGCGATGTTCCTGCACACCGAGGAGTGCCGCAAGCTTGGGCTGGCCTTCGCCGCCGATCCCTCCCAGCAGCTGGCCCGGCTGTCCGGGGACGAGATCCGCAAACTCATCGACGGTGCCACCTACCTGTTCACCAACGACTACGAATGGGACCTGCTGCTGCAGAAGTCCGGTTGGTCGGAGGCCGAGGTGATGAAGCAGATCGAGCTGCGGGTCACGACGCTGGGGGAGAAGGGCGTCGACATCGTCGGCCGGGACGGGACGTTCGTGCACGTCGACGTCGTGCCCGAAACCCACAAGGACGACCCGACCGGCATCGGCGATGCCTTCCGCGCCGGCTTCCTGACCGGCCGCAGCGCCGGGCTCAACCTGGAGCGCTCGGCGCAGCTGGCCTCGCTGGTCGCGGTGCTGGTGCTGGAGGCGCCGGGCCCGCAGGAATGGGGCTTCGACCGCGACGAGGCGGTCCGGCGCCTGACCGACGCCTACGGCGCCGAGGCCGGCGCCGAGATCGCCGCGGCCCTGGCCTGAGCGCCGCCTAAAGCTGTACCGGGTAGTGCGGTTCGCCGATCTGCGGGGTGACGCTGTGCTCGACGAAGATCGCGTGCCACAGCATGAAGATCAGCACCGTCCACAGCCTGCGGCTGTGATCGCTCACCCCGCCGCGGTGCTCGTCGAGCATGGTGCGCACCGCGCCGAGGTCCACGAACTCGCCGGCCTGTGACGCCCCGACCGTGGCATAGGCCCAGTCCAGCAGCTCGCCGGCGCGCAGCCAGTGCCGGATCGGCACCGGGAAACCCAGCTTCGGCCGGTGCAGCACGTGCGGGGGGATGATCGGCTCAAGCGCCTTGCGCAGCGCGAACTTCGTCGTCGCGCGGGTGATCTTGGCCTCGACCGGCAGCCGGGAGGCGACCGCGAACACCTCGGGATCCAGGAACGGCACCCGCAGCTCCAGCGAGTTGGCCATGGTCATCTTGTCGGCCTTGACCAGGATGTCGCCGCGCAGCCAGGTGAACAGGTCGATGTGCTGCATGCGGGCCACCGGATCCCAGTCCGCCGACTGTGCGTACACCGGGGCGGTCACATCGGCGTGGGTCCAGTCCTCGCGGAAACTGGGCAGCACGGCGCGCAGCTGATCGTCGGAGAAACTGCGGGCGTTGCCGTAATAGCGCTCCTGCAGCGTCAACGAGCCGCGGTGCAGCAGGCTTTTTCCGCGCATGCCCTCAGGAAGCGGTTTGGCCGCCTTGCCCAGCGATTTACGCACCGGACGCGGCAGATAGTCGAACGGCCGCAGCGACAGCGGCTCCCGGTAGATCGTGTAGCCGCCGAACAGCTCGTCGGCCCCCTCGCCGGACAGCACCACCTTGACGTGCTTGCGGGCCTCGCGGGCGATGAAGAACAGCGGCACCAGCGCCGGATCGGCGACCGGCTCGTCGAGGTACCAGACGATCTCGGGAAGCGCCTCGACGAACTCGGCCTGGCTGACCACCTTGGCGACGTGCCGGGCGCCGATCGCCTCCGCGGATGCGACGGCGACGTCGACCTCGGAGAATCCCTCCCGCTCGAACCCGGTGGTGAAGGTGATCAGCCGTGGGTTGTGGCGCATCGCCAGCGCGGCGATCGCCGTCGAATCGATCCCGCCGGACAGGAACGCGCCGACCGTCACATCGGCGCGCATGTGCTTGGCCACCGAATCCTCCAGGACCGCGGTGATCTCGTCGTAGCGGGCCTGTTCGGACCCGGCCGTGAACGGGGTGACGGCGAACTTCGGGACGAAGTAGCGGCTCACCTCGGGGCGCCCGCCCGGACGCAGCCGGGCGTAGCTGCCCGACTCCAGCCTGCGGATACCGCGATGCAGAGTCTCGGGCTCGGGCACGTACTGCAGCACCGTGTAGTGCTGCACGGCCCGCGCGTCGAGGTCGAGGTCGAGTCCCAGCTGGTCGGCCAGATCGAGCAGGCACTTCTTCTCGCTGCCCACCGCGGTGCCGCCCGGCCCGGTCGCCATGAACAGCGGTTTGATGCCGAACGGGTCACGAGCACAGAACAACTCGCGTTCCTGGGTGTCCCACAGCGCGAACGCGAACATGCCGCGCAGCCGGCTCAGGGCGTCGGCGCCCCAGTAGTGATAGGCCGCGACGATGGCCTCACCGTCGCCGTCGGTGTGAAATTGCGCACCGAGACCGCGCAACTCCTCACGGAGTTCGAGGTAGTTGTAGATCTCGCCGTTGAACACCAGCACGTAGCGGTCGGGTGCGTCGGCCGGTCCCCAGCGCAACGGCTGGTGACTGTGGGCGATGTCGATGATGGACAGCCGGTTGAAACCCAGCACCACCGTGGCATCGTCGGCCCCGGTCTCACACCAGGTCCCCGGTTCGTCGGGGCCACGGTGCCGCATCAGATGCGATGCCCCGGCCACCGCGTCGACCAGCCGCGATTCGGTATCCGCGGGACCCCCGTCCTCGGTGGCTCGGGACGGGTCGGTTACCAGGGCCAGGAGTCCGCACACCGCGCCAGTATGCCTAATCGCCGCGGGCCTGCCGACCAGCACCTGGAACCATTCCCCGAGTCGCGTCGCTCCCGCTCGCAGCGACATTCCCGAGTCGCGTCGCTCCCGCTCGCAGGCGTGGTCTACGCTGCGTAGTATTCGCTCACAAACTGACCGCTCGCGGTCGTGAAATACCGATCTAGGAGGCGCCACGTGACACCTCGCGGGCATAAGGCGGTAGCCCGAGCGGCGTTGTTGTCATTGGTCCTGGGTGGCTCGGCGTTACTGCTGAGCGGCTGCAGCTGGACCGACGCTCTGGCGTTGGGCTGGCCGACCGGCATCACGCCCGAGGGCAAACTCAACCGCGAGCTGTGGATCGGCTCGGTGATCGCGTCGTTCGTGGTCGGTGCGATCGTGTGGGCGTTGATCTTCTGGTCGAGCGCGTTCCACCGCAAGAAGAAGACCGACACCGAGCTGCCGCGCCAGTTCGGCTACAACATGCCGCTGGAGCTGGTGCTCACGGTGGTCCCGTTCCTGATCATCTCGGTGTTGTTCTACTTCACCGTGGTGGTGCAGGAGCGCATGCTGCACAAGGACCCCAACCCCGAGGTCGTCATCGATGTGACCGCCTTCCAATGGAACTGGAAGTTCGGTTACCAGAAAGTCGCCTACGCCGACGGCACGTTCAACTACGACGGCGCCGACCCCGAGCGCAAGGCCGCGATGACCTCCAAGCCCGAGGGTAAGGACGCCCACGGCGAGGAGCGCGTCGGCGCGGTGCGCGGTATGAACCCCGAGGACCGCACCTACCTGAACTTCGACAAGATCGAGACCCTGGGCAGCTCCACCGAGATCCCGGTGCTGGTGCTGCCCGCCGACAAGCGCGTCGAGTTCATCCTCAACTCGGCCGACGTGATCCACGGCTTCTGGGTTCCGGAGTTCCTGTTCAAACGCGATGTGATGCCCGACCCGGAGGCCAACCACTCCGACAACGTCTTCCAGGTCAGCAAGATCGAGCAGACCGGGGCATTCGTCGGACGCTGCACCGAGATGTGCGGCACCTACCACTCGATGATGAACTTCGAGGTTCGCGTGGTGGAGCCCAACGACTTCAAGGCCTACATCGACCAGCGCAACGCGGGTAAGACGAACGCCGAAGCCCTGGCCGCGATCAACCAGCCGCCGCTGGCGACGACCACCGAGCCGTTCGACACGCGACGCGGTGAGCAGGTCGGTGCCGCACCGCAGGCGAGCAAGTAGGGGATAGCGCATGCATATTGAAGCCCGGCTGTTCGAGATCCTGACCGCGTTCTTCGCACTCTCCGCGGTGGTGTACGGCGTGCTGACCGCGATGTTCGCCAACGGCGGCGTGGAGTGGGCCGGAACCACCGCCCTGGTGCTGACCACCGGGCTGACCCTGCTCACCGGGACGTTCTTCCGGTTCGTGGCCCGCAGGCTCGACACCCGCCCCGAGGACTACGAGGACGCCGAGATCAGCGACGGCGCCGGTGAACTGGGCTTCTACGCCCCGCACAGCTGGTGGCCGATCATGATCGCGCTGTCCTTCTCCACCGCGGCCGTCGGCGCCGCGCTGTGGCTGCCGTGGCTGATCGCCGCCGGCGTCTGCTTCGTCCTGGTGACCGCGGCGGGCCTGGTCTTCGAGTACTACTGGGGGCCCGAGAAGCACTGACCGTGCCGATCGGCGATGCTGTCGTCCGGACCGGCCAAGGTCACGATCGCGACACCAGTTCGCTCGCCAGCGGTACCGCCGGACTCACCCACGCCGCCCGGTTGGGTAATGTTGCCGGGGCACTGTTATCCGCGATCGACACCGACCCGCGCGGCAGTGAAGTAGTCGAGAAGGATAGGCGTAGATGAGCGGGCCGAATCCCCCGGAACCGGATGGCACCGGTTCGGATTTGCCGGAGCAGCAGCCCGGGCGGCACTCAGCGCCCGAGGAGCCCACGCATGTTGCGGGGACCGACCCCGACACCGGCGAGACCGAGTTCTATTCGCAGGCGTACTCGGCGCCCGAGTCCGAACAGTTCACCAGCGGGCCCTACATACCGGCCGAGGTGGCGCTCTACGACTACGACACCTACGACCCGGCCACCGAGCTGGTCGACCAGCATCCGCCGCCGAAGTGGCCGTGGGTGGTCGGAGTCACCGCCATCATCGCCGCGGTGGCGCTGGTGGCGTCGGTGGCCGTGTTGGTGACCCGGGACGACGACACCTCCAATCTCGCGACGCCACAGTCGAGTACGACATCGTCGGCGCCGCCGGTGCAGGACGAGATCACCACCACCACGACACCGCCGCCGCCCCCTCCGCCCCCGCCACCCAGCAGCGAGGCACCCCCGCCTCCGCCGCCGCCGGAGACCGTGACGGTCACCGAGCCGCCGCCCGCCCCGGCCCCCGCGCCGCCACCACCCGGTGAGCAGGCGCCGCCGCCACCGCCGGAGACGACCGCACCGCCCGCGCCCCCCACGACGACGCGGGCCGGGCCGCGCCAGGTCACCTACTCGGTGACCGGGACGAAGGCGCCCGGCGACATCATCACGATCACCTATGTGGACGGGAACGGGAACCGCCGCACCCTGCGCAACGTCTACATCCCATGGACGTTCACCATGACCCCGATCTCCAACTCCGACGTCGGCTCGGTCGAGGCGTCCAGCCTGTTCCTGGTCAGCAGGCTCAACTGCTCGATCACCGCGAGCGACGGAACCGTGCTGTCCTCCAACGCCAACAACTCGGCCCAGACCGCCTGCTGATGACCAGACCGATGGACGACCTCGACAACACCGACCGCATCCTGCTCGGTGCGTCGGCGGTGGCCTGGCTGGTGGCGCTGGGCGCCGCCGTGGCGGCCATCGTCGCGCTGGTCGACCTCGGCCGCGGCACCGCGCGGGGCGCCGAGGCGGCCGATACGCCGTGGCTGCTGTACACGGTCATCGGGATATCGGTCGCGGTGATCGCCGCGGCCATCCCGCTGCTGCTGCGGGCCAGGGCCCAGGCCGGCGACCGGCGGCCCACCCGACGTCCGGCGCCGGCCCCGGCGCGCAGGGGCGTGTACCCGGGCGCCCCCACGTTGAGCCGGTACGGCCGGGACGGTGCCACGACGGCCGTGGCCGAGCAGCTCCTGCTGCGGTTCACGCTGGCCGTCACCTGTGCGATGGGTGTGGCCACCGCGGCCATCGGACTGGCCACCTACCTGATGGCCACCGAGAGCGATATCGCCGCCTGGTGCTGCTACGGCGTCGCCGGTCTGGTCACCGTCGGCATGGTGGCGCTGCCGGTGGTGGCGCTGCGCCGGCTGGACGCGCCGACCGGGTAGTCACTCGCGCGCCGGACCGGTGGCCGGTCCGCCCCCCGCAATCCGCCTCGCAATCCGCCGCACCTGCCGACCAAAAGCCGATCGCCGCACCCTCTCGGGGGAGAGGCTGCGGCGATCGGGTGGAAACTGGGGGAGCCGGTCAGTGACCGTTGGTCTCCCCGTTTTCGTGGATCCGGTCCTGATGTTCCTTGAGGGCGGTGAGCGCCTTCTGCTCGGACGCGTGCTCCGCCTCGGTGAGCGCATCGTGCTCGACGGCCGGATCGGCGAACAGGAAGCTGCCGGTGCCCGGTGCACCACCCGAGCCGAGCTTGTTCATCCGCTTCGGCAGGGCGGCACCCTGGTACTCCAGCGGGATCGGGTGACCGTGATCGTCGACCGGTCCCAGCGGCTGATGCAGCTCGACGTAGGCGCCGTGCGGCAGCCGCTTGATGATGCCGGTCTCGATGCCGTGCTCGAGGAGCGCGCGGTCGCTGCGCTGCAACGAGACCGCCCACCGGTAGGCGATGTAGTACACGATGCCGGGCAGCACCACCATGCCGATCCGGCCGATCCACGTGGTCGCGTTCAGCGAGATGTGGAACTTCAGCGCGATGATGTCGTTCATCGCCGCCAGGGTCAGCACCATGTAGAACGCGATCGCCATCGCGCCGATCGCGGTGCGCACCGGTGCGTCACGCGGACGCTGCAGCAGGTTGTGGTGCGCGTCGTCGCCGGTGACCTTCTTCTCGATGAACGGGTAGGCGATCAGCAGCATGAACACCAGGCCCATGATCACCGCGACCCAGACCACCGCGGGGATGGTGTGGCCGAACGGGTAGAACTCCCAGGCCGGCCAGATACGCGCCAGACCCTCGGTCCACATCATGTAGAAGTCGGGCTGGCTGCCCGCCGACACCTGAGAAGGTTTGTAGGGGCCCAGGTTCCAGATCGGGTTGATCTGCAGCAGACCGCCCATCAGGCCGAGCACGCCGGTGATCATCGCGAAGTACGCACCCGACTTGACCGCGAACACCGGCATGACGCGCACGCCGACGACGTTGGTCTCGGTGCGGCCGGGGCCGGGGAACTGGGTGTGCTTCTGGAACCACACCAGCGCCAGGTGGGCGCCGATCAGCGCCAGGATGATGCCGGGGATCAGCAGGATGTGCAGTGCGTACAGCCGCGGGATGAGGATCTCGCCGGGGAAGTCGCCACCGAAAAGCGCCCAGTGCAGCCAGGTTCCGATGACCGGCATGCCCAGCGTGATCGAGGACAGCGCGGCCCGCAGCCCGATGCCCGACAGCAGGTCGTCGGGCAGCGAGTAGCCGAAGTAGCCCTCGAACATCGCCAGGATCAGCAGCAGCGATCCGATCACCCAGTTGGCCTCACGCGGGCGGCGGAACGCACCGGTGAAGAAGATGCGGGCCAGGTGCACCATGATCGCCGCGGCGAACATCAGTGCCGCCCAGTGGTGGATCTGCCGCACGAAAAGGCCGCCGCGCACCTCGAAGCTGATGTCGAGTGCGGACTCGTAGGCCCGAGACATCTGGACGCCTCGAAGGGGTTGGTACACACCGTCGTAGGTGACGTGTGCCATCGACGGGTCGAAGAACAGCGTCAGCCAGACGCCCGTGATCAGCAGCACGATGAAGCTGTACAGGGCGATCTCACCCAACAGGAACGACCAGTGGGTGGGGAACACCTTGTTCAGCTGCCGCCGCACCGCCGCGGAGGGGTGGTACCGCGAATCGATCGCATCGCCTTGGGCCGCCGCGATCTTGGCAAGGTCAGGGCTCATGATTTGCGCTCCCAGAATGCCGGTCCGACGGGCTCGATGAAGTCGCCGCCGGCGACCAGATACCCGTCTTTATCGATGGTGATGGGCAGCTGCGCCAACGCGCGCGCAGCCGGACCGAATATGGGCTTTGCGAAATGCAAGGCGTCGAACTGAGACTGGTGGCACGGGCACAGGATGCGGTAGCTCTGCTGCTCGTACAGCGACGACGGGCAGCCCAGGTGCGAGCAGACCTTGGTGAACGCGAACAGCTCGCCGAAGTTGAAGCTCTCCTGGCCTTTTCGCTTGACCACCCGGTGCATGTCGGCCGGTTTGATCCGGATCAGCATGACCGGGTTGCGCACACCCATCGCGATCTCGGTGAGGTGATGCTCGGACTCGACGGTGGTGCCGTCGCCGTCCGATGCGCGCCACGGGAACACCGTCTCCATACCGCCCGCGTCGATGTCCTCGGGCCGCATCTTGACGAACGGCGACTCACCCGGAAGGCCGGTGGCCCTGGCCAGGTAGATGGTCTCGCCGTGGAACCGGGGCGTCCAGCCCGACGTCCACAGCACGGCCTTCTTGCCGTCGGCGGTGGGGACCACGGGTTTCCACGGGTTCTTGATCAGGCCACCGATGAAGGCCACCGCGGTTCCCGCCCCGAAGGCGCCGAGCCCGATGCCCAGCGAAAGACCGACCAGCTTGCGCCGCTTGATCGTCGAACCCTCGAGGGCGTCGGTGAGGTTGGCCGCGACGGTGCTGCGGTGCAGATCCGAGGACCGCCCGTCGTGGCGGTCCTGGACCGAGATCTCCTCGGGGATGAACTTCTTCTGGAACAGCACCGCGCCGACGCCGATGGACAGGATCGACAGGCCGAAGGTCAGCCCGTACAGCGGGGTGGCCAGCGAGTAGATGAACTCGCCATCGGAGCCGAACGGCTTGTACTCCCACGGCCACAGGATGAAGATCAGCAGCAGGGCCAGGCCCGAGAGGCCGCCCAGCACAAGCCAGTACGCGACCGTCCGCTCGGAGCGCTTCTCGGCCTTGGTACCTGCGACCGGCCAGCGCGGCTCCTTGAAGATGGTGTCGACACCGTCGATCTTGCCGCCGAGTTCGACCAGGTCCTCCCGCGACATCGCGGCGAGTTCCGCATCGCTGGGAGTGCCCGCGGCCTGCGGCGTGTTATCGCTCATGCCCGTGCCCCGATCCACATGGCCACACCAATGGCGGCAACGATTCCGATGATCCACATCGCCATGCCCTCCGGCGCCGGGCCGAAGCCGCCGAGGCCGTAACCGCCGTAGGTCGGCGTCTCGGCCGACTCCCGGACGTAGGCGACGATGTCGCGCTTCTCCTCGGGCGAGAGCTGGCGGTCGGAGAACTTGGGCATGTTCTGCGGGCCGGTCAACATCGCGGTGTAGATCTGGGCCGGTTCGGCATCGCTGAGATCGGGTGCGTACTTACCCGAGGACAGCGCGCCGCCCTTACCGGTGAAGTTGTGGCACGACGCGCAGTTGAGCCGGAACAGGTCGCCGCCGCGGGCCACGTCCGGGCCGATCAGCGATTCCTGGGCGACGCCGCCGTGATCGTTGCGGACCAGGGTGGGGCCGCCACCGTTGGCCTGCACGTAGGCGCCGAGCGCATCGATCTGCGACTCGTCGAAGTGCGGGGGTTTCTGCGGGGCCTGCGCCTCGCCGCGCATCGCGGGCATCCGGCCGGTGGACACCTGGAAGTAGACGGCGGCCTCGCCGGTGCCGATCAGGCTCGGCCCGCGGTCGGGCACACCCTGCAGGTTGGCACCGTGGCAGGACACACATGAGGTGTCGAACAGCTGCTTACCGGAGCGCAGCAGCGCCGACTGCGATTCGTCGGCGACCGCGACCTGCGGTGTCGGCGTCAGCGTGGCCGCAGCACCCCCCGCGACTCCGAGGCCGATCAACAGCAGTAGCCCTGCTGACAATCGCCGACGTAGCCGACGGCGCGACTTGCTGGTCATCGAGCTCCTTCTCATCGGACCGATCGGCGAGCCGATCATCTTACGAAGTAGATGGTGGCGAACAGGGCAATCCAGACGATGTCGACGAAGTGCCAGTAGTACGAGACGACTATCGCCGCCGTGGCCTGCGCGGGCGTGAACTTGCTCATTTTCGTGCGGGCCAGCAGGAAGATGAAGGCGACCAGCCCGCCGATCACGTGCAGGCCGTGGAACCCGGTGGCGAGGTAGAAGACCGACCCGTAGGCGCTGCCCGGAATCGTGGTGCCGTGGTCGACCAGGTGCATGTACTCGTACCCCTGGCCGAGGACGAAGAACAGGCCCATCAGGAACGTGAGGACATACCAGCGGCGCAGGCCGAACACGTCGCCGCGCTCGGCCGCGAACACGCCCATCTGGCAGGTGAACGACGACGCGATCAGCACCAGCGTCACCGGTACGGCCAGCGCCAGGTTCAGTTCGGTCGGATGTGGTGGCCAGTCGCCATCGGCTTGGGCGCGCGCCGTGAAATACATCGCGAACAGGCCGGCGAAGAACATCAACTCGCTGGAAAGCCACACGATCGTGCCGACACTGACCATGTTCGGTCTGTTCAGCGAATGCACGCGCGACGTGATGGCGGTTCCCGAGGTCCCTACAGCGCTCGTCACATCCGCAAGTATGACGCTTTGTAGTTGTCGAACTCCACCCGGGTCGAGCAATTGGGCGTGTCCGTGTCGCGGTGACCACGGAGCGGCCGGGGTCACCAGCCCCCGGGCGATAGCATTCGGCGGTGGACACAGGAACCTCGCAGCCGTCGCAGATCTCATCGGGACTCGCGGGCGCGCCGTCCTGGCCGCGGATCCTCGGCCGCCTCACCACGGGTCAGAGCCTGCCCAACGGCCACGCCGCATGGGCCATGGACCAGATCATGACCGGTGTCGCGACGCCCGCACAGATCGCCGGGTTCGCGGTGGCGATGAAGATGAAACGGCCCACCTCGGGCGAGGTGCGCGAGCTGGCCGACATCATGTTGTCGCACGCGCGCCGGGTGCCGACCGACCAGATCGGCACCGACACCGTCGACATCGTGGGTACCGGTGGCGACGGCGCCAACACGGTGAACCTGTCCACCATGGCCGCGATCGTCGTGGCGGCCTGCGGCGTCCCGGTGGTCAAACACGGCAACCGGGCGGCCTCGTCGCTGTCCGGCGGTGCGGACACCCTGGAGGCGCTGGGGGTGCGGATCGATCTCGGGCCCGACGATGTGGCCCGCAGCCTGGCCGAGGTGGGCATCGGGTTCGCGTTCGCGCCCCAGTTCCACCCGTCCTATCGGCACGCGTCGGTGGTGCGCCGCGAGATCGGGGTGCCGACGGTCTTCAATCTGCTCGGCCCGCTGACCAATCCGGCCTCCCCTCGGGCCGGCCTGATCGGCTGCGCCTGGGCCGACCTGGCGGAGGTGATGGCCGGCGTGTACGCCGCCCGCGGCTCCAGCGTTCTGGTGGTGCACGGCGACGACGGTCTCGACGAGCTGACCACCACGACCACCAGCACGATCTGGCGGGTTCAGGCCGGCACCATGGAACGGTTGACGTTCGACCCGGCCGCGTTCGGGTTCCAGCGCGCCGAGATCGGCGAGTTGGTCGGCGGGGACGCCGCGGCCAACGCCGCGGGGGCGCGGTCGGTGCTGGGCGGCGCGAAGGGCCCGGTGCGCGATGCCGTGGTGCTCAACGCCGCCGGGGCGATGGTCGCCCACGCCGGGCTAGCCAGCGACGCCCAGTGGGCGCCGGCCTGGGAGTCGGGCCTGGCCCGGGCCGCCGAGGCGATCGACTCCGGCGCGGCCGAAAAGCTGCTCGCGCGTTGGGTGCGGTTCGGCCAGCAGCTCTGACGGCTCCTGGTGGGCGGCCAGCCGCGCCGAGCGGGCCGTCGCGGCCCACTCCGCGAACCGGCCCGCCGCGCCGATCGGCGACGCATAGCCGGCCTCGGTGCCCTCATCGGTGTGGACGATCCGGACCCCGGGGCGGGCCAGCCAGCGGGCGATGAGAGCGGTCTCCTCGACGAGCGCGCCGCCCAGGGGTGCGCTCGTCGGCAACACCACCTGCGCGGCCGCCCGAATGGCGTCGACGACCGGCATCGGCGGCACCCCGCGGCCCGCGCTGCCCGCCCCGGCCAGCTGCCCGTGCCGGATTACCGCGAAATGCCAGCCGCCGTCCCCATCGCCGTGGGCGGCCACCAGCTCGGGCAGCGCCGCCAGGGCACACAGCCGCTGCCCCCGCCACAGCGCGTCGATGGCGACCGCGGTGTGGTCGCGCATCCTGGCGGCCGTCTCGTACCGGTTGGCCGCGGCCAGCGCGGCGATGTGGGCCAGTGCGTGCTCCAGGGCCGTGCCGTCGGCGCCGTCGACGAGGGCCGCCGCGGCGCGCGGCGCCGACGCGTAGTCGGC
>NZ_JBSFPX010000143.1:0-20205 GCF_053588415.1 Mycobacterium sp. NPDC003449 | reverse complement strand
CCCTGGAAGATGGCGTCCTCGGTGAACAACTCGGCCACCCGCCGCGGTTCGTGTCCGGCGATACCGGCCTGCCACTGATCCAGTACGTCGCGCAGGATCTGGGCGGCGGCTTCAGTGTCCGGCACTTTGACCCCCGTCGACGTGCAGGATCTCGCCGGTGACGAAACCGGCCCGCTCCAGGTACAGCACCGCGTCGACAACATCGTCGATCTCGCCCATGTGACCGAGTGGATGCTGCGCAGACAGGAATTCGTGGCTTTCCGGCGAGTGCATCGGCGTGCGAATGATGCCGAGCGCCACCGCGTTGGCGCGGATTCCGCGGGCGCCGTACTCGACGGCCAGGGCCTTGGTGGCGGCATTCAGGCCGCCTTTGGTGAGCGAGGCCAACACCGACGGCACCTGTGAGTTCGCGTGGTCGACGAGGCTGGTGGAGATGGTCACCACGTGCCCACCCGCACGGCGCGACTCGATCGCGGCGATCCCGGCGCGGGTGAGCTCGAAGAACCCGCGTTGGTTCACCGCGGTGACGGCGTCGTAGTCGTCGTCGGTGTACTCGGTGAACGGTTTGGCGACGAAGATGCCCGCGTTGTTGACGATGGTGTCGACCCGGCCGAACCGCTCGACCGCGGCATCGACGATGCGCCCGCCGACACCCGGTTGGCCGATGTCACCGGGGACCGTCAGCACCATCGGGTCGTCGCTCTCGGCGATCCGGCGCGCGTTGGCGACGACGGCGTAGCCCAGCTTGCGGTAACCCGTCACCAGGGCTTCGCCGATGCCCTGGGATGCGCCGGTGATGATTGCGACGCGGGGTGAAGTGTTCATGTCTGCCCTTTCTCTGGCCTGGTGCATTAGGTAACACGTCGCGGATGGCCGCGATACCCGATCGGCGGGAGCGGTCTGCTCGCTGCTGCGAGGCTGTGCCTACTACGCTGCAGTGGTGGAGCTGCGGCAACTGCGCTACTTCGTCACCGTGGCCGAGGAACTGAACTTCGGCCGTGCGGCCGAGCGGCTGCGCATCGCGGGGCCGTCACTGTCGCAGCAGATCAAGGCCCTGGAACGCGACCTCAAGGTCACCCTGTTCGACCGGGACCGCCGGTCCGTGGCACTGACCTCGGCCGGAGCCGCCCTGCTGCCCGAAGCTCGTGAGCTGATCACGCAGGCCGATGAATTGCGCAGGCGCGCAGCCGGTTTGGCGGTGTCGGAGCCGGTGAGCATCGGATACGTGAGCTGGTGCCCGACCGATTGGGCCGAACGCGCCGCAGGTGTGGCACAGCTGCGCGTGGACACCTGGGTGATGCCGTCGCACGCCCAGGCCGCCCGCGTCGCCGACGGCAGCCTCGATCTCGGGATCTGCTGGGTGCAGAACGACGACCTGGAGTCGTTGTCGTTGCGGGCCAGGCTGATCGGGGTGGACCGGTTGTATGCGCTGCAGGCCGGCACCGACGAAACGCCGGTCGAGGCCGCCGCGACCGTGGTCCTGGTCGACTCCGACGACGCCGGCTGGTCGTCATGGAACCGCTACGGCACACAGTTCGCGGCCGCGACCGGGGCGCGCGTCATGCGCACCGACGACGGCGGCGTCACCGGTTCGACGTTCTTCGAGCACGTACGGCAGCTGCGTCGTCCCGTGCTCAACAATCCGAAAGGGCAGAACGCGCAGCTCCCCAAGGGTCTGGTCCGCCGCCCGGTGATCGCCCCGTCACCGCTGTGGACCTGGTCGCTGGTGTGGCGGAGTGGCGAGGACAGCCCCGCCGTTCGCGCCGTCATCGACGAATTCACCCGTGACGTCGGAGATTTCGGCTTGTCGGATGCCTCGGTCTGGCTGCCCGCCGACGATCCGCATCATTCCCGCGACCAGCCCGGCGGCTGACACCACCACCGCACCCACCACGAGCGCCGGCCGGTACCCGTCGTGCAACAGCGGAGCCACCACGAGCGGTCCCAGGATCTGGCCGACCGAGTAGCCCGCGGTCAGCAGGGCGACGGCGCGCGGATACCGCAGCACCCGCCCGGCCGCCAGCGCCAGCGTGCTGACCCCGACGAAGGTGCCGCCGAACAGTACGGCCCCGGTCAGCGCGGCGGTGACCCCGCCGGCAAGTCCGGCCACGGCGATCCCGGCGGCCTGCACGCACAGCGCCGCGACCAGCAGGACGGGATGCG
This sequence comes from Mycobacterium sp. NPDC003449, assembly GCF_053588415.1. NCBI lineage: Bacteria > Bacillati > Actinomycetota > Actinomycetes > Mycobacteriales > Mycobacteriaceae > Mycobacterium > Mycobacterium sp. NPDC003449. Next base: position 18,042 of record NZ_JBSFPX010000143.1, on the reverse strand, counting down.
ACCACCGCGTGCTCAGCGCCGCCCACAGCGCCGCGGACGGCACCGTGGCCAGGCCGACCACCAGCCACGCTCCGCCGCCCAGCCAGCCGGGCGTGCCCGAGGCGACGGCCGCGACCAGGAATGTGCCCGCGATGATGTAGCCGATGCCCTCGAGGGTGTAGCTGGCCAGCAGCAGGCCGAACAGCCCGTGCCGGGGCCGGTGCCCGGTGGCCGGCGCGGGCTCGTCGGAGCGGGGTTCGGGTGGTGCGTGCATGGTCCATGCGCCCGCGGTGAGTACCGCCGCCGCGGCGGTCGCGGCCCACCAGGCCGCCTGCCAACTTCCGGCGGCCAGCACCAGCACCGCCGACAACGCGATGCCCGCCCCGACGCCGCCGAAACCCCAGCCGGCGAGGTGCGCCGGGTGCTCGTGCAGATGCTCCAGCATGGTGTTGACCGCGATGACGAACACCAGCGCGCTGGTGGCACCGGCCAGCACCCGCAGTGCGGTCCACGCCATCGTGTCGGCGGTCAACGGCATCCCCGCCAGACTGGCGATCAGCACCACCAGGCAGAGGCGGCAGGCCAGGACCGACCTGGCCAACCTCGGCCAGACGGAGCCGGCTAGTGCCCCGGCCAGATAGCCGGCATAGTTCGCGGTGGCGAGGCTGGCGGCGGTGTGTGCGGTGACGCCGGCCTGAGCGGTCATCAGCGGCAGGATCGGGGTGTAGACGAACCTGCCGATGCCCATGGCGGCCGCCAGCGCCGCGGCGGTGCGCGCGACGTGTCCGTGATGTTGCATCGGTCCATCGTGGGTTGCCGACGCGGCGCCTTGCCATGATCCACATGCTCACAGCTGCAAGACTTTGCCTCTCATACACCAGGATTCATCCGGACCGCCGCCGATGTTGTGGTGTGCGAACCGATCGAGAGGAGCATTTCGATGACGCAGAACATCACGGCGCTGGTGACCGGAGCCAACCGGGGGCTCGGGCGAAGACTCGCCGCCGAGCTCGTCGCGCGCGGCGCCAAGGTCTACGGCGCGGCGCGACGGCCGGAGACCGTCGACCTGCCGGGCGTGGTGCCGATCCAGCTCGACGTCACCGATCCGGAGTCGGTGCGCCGCGCTGCGGCCATTGCCGGCGATGTCACCGTGCTGGTGAACAACGCGGGCATCTCGACGCGGGCGAACCTGTTGACGGGTCCGCTGGAGGACATCCACGCGGAGATGGACACCCACTACTTCGGCACCCTGAACGTCACCAGGGAGTTCGTCCCGGTCATCGAACGCAATGGCGGGGGAGCGATTCTCAATGTGCTTTCGGTGCTGTCGTGGTATCACCCACCGACCTCGGGTGCGTATTCGGCGGCCAAGGCCGCAGCGTGGGCGCTGACCGATGCCGCGCGGACCGAACTGGCACCGCGAGGGATCCATGTTGCGGCCCTGCACGTCGGCTACCTGGACACCGACATGGTCAGCTACATCCCGGCCGATCAGAAGGCCGACCCCGCGGTGGTCGCGGCTGCGGCGATTGCCGGGCTGCTCGACGGCCGGGAGGAGATCCTCGCCGACGAGCAGTCCCGAAATATCAAGGCGCAGTTGTCAACCGCCAATGTGGGTGGGTGAGCGCGGGCCATCGACGCTGCCGGCGTCACCAGCAGAATGCCACTGGCCGGGCGAACATCTCCACCACGACCGCCACCGCGATCACCAGGACCACCGCGGCCAGCACGACCTGCCAGCGGCGGTGCCGCACGATGGCAAGTACGACGAACGGTGCGGCCCAGACCGCGACCGCGCCGATGACGATCCAGCCGCCGTCCATATCGACCCTCGGCGCCACGTGCCCGCACCGGGTGTCGGCGGCCGCGAACCGGCCGATCGCCACCAGATACCCGGCCGCCACGGTCCAGGCCAGCGCGGCGGGCACCCAGAGGACGGCGTGGGCCAGGCGTCGCGAACCGGTCACGCCCACATCATGCCGGGACGGGATATTCGACGGCCGAAAGTGGGACGATCGGTGATATGGAGAAGATCTCGCTCACCGCGCTCGCGCGTCAGCAGCTGGCCTCGGCCCGTACGGCCAGCAGCGGACGCAGCGCGCACACCGTCTACGGGGGGCACGAACACACGCTGCGGCAGACCCTCATCGCGCTCACCGAAGGCACCGGCCTCGACGAGCACGAGAGCCCGGGGGAGGCCACGCTGCAGGTGATCGAGGGTCGGGTGAAACTGGCCAACTCCGATGCCAGCTGGGAAGGTTCGCCCGGCGACCACATCGTGATCCCCCGCAGCAGGCACAGCCTGCATGCGCTGGCCGATTCGGTGGTGCTGCTGACCGTCGTCAAGGCGATGGGGCCGCACACCTGAGCTCGCGAGCAGACACAAAACTGCCCTGAAACGCGCGATTTGGGGCAGTTATGTGTCTGCTCGCGAGTCAACGGGACCTAGATCGCCGGGCCCAGCAGGTCGTCGGCGTCCTTGATGATGTACCCGTACCCCTGCTCGGCCAGGAACCGTTGCCGGTGTGCGGCATATTCGGCGTCCAGTGAATCGCGGGAGACCACCGAGTAGAACACCGCGCCGCCGCCGTCGTGTTTGGGGCGCAGCAACCGGCCGAGCCGCTGCGCCTCTTCCTGGCGTGACCCGAAGGTGCCCGAGACTTGGACTGCCACTGAGGCTTCCGGAAGGTCGATGGAGAAGTTGGCCACCTTGCTCACCACCAGGGTGGAGATCTCGCCGCGGCGGAACGCGTCGAACAGGGCCTCGCGTTCGGCATTCTTGGTCGAGCCCTGGATCACCGGGGCGTCCAATTCCTGACCGAGTTCCTCCAGCTGGTCGAGATAGGCCCCGATCACCAGGGTCTGCTCGTTGGGATGGCGCTCCAGGATCGAACGCACCACGGCGATCTTGCTGTGCACCGTCGAGCACAGCTTGTAGCGGTCCTCGGGCTCGGCGGTGGCGTAGAGCATGCGCTCGTTGTCGGTCATCGTCACCCGCACCTCGATGCATTCCGCGGGGGCGATCCAGCCCTGGGCCTCGATGTCCTTCCACGGGGCGTCGTAGCGTTTGGGTCCGATCAACGAGAAGACGTCGCCCTCGCGGCCGTCCTCGCGGATCAGTGTCGCGGTCAGCCCGAGCCGGCGCCGGGACTGCAGATCGGCGGTCATCCGGAACACCGGTGCGGGCAGCAGGTGCACCTCGTCGTAGATGATCAGGCCCCAGTCGCGGCTGTCGAAGATCTCCAGGTTTTTGTACTCACCCTTGCTGCGCCGGGTGATCACCTGATATGTGGCGATCGTGACCGGCCGGATCTCCTTCTTCTCGCCCGAGTATTCGCCGATCTCCTCCTCGGTCAGCGACGTGCGGGCGATCAGTTCGCGTTTCCACTGCCTGCCCGCCACCGTGTTGGTCACCAGGATCAGCGTCGTGGCGCCGGCCTTGGCCATCGCCGCCGCGCCGACCAGCGTCTTGCCCGCGCCGCAGGGCAGCACCACCACTCCGGAGCCGCCGGCCCAGAAGGACTCCGTGGCCATCTCCTGGTAGTCCCGCAGCACCCAGCCGTCCTGGGCCAGCGAGATCGGGTGCGCCTCGCCGTCGACGTAGCCGGCCAGGTCCTCGGCCGGCCAGCCGATCTTGAGCAGCATCTGTTTGACCCGGCCGCGTTCGCTGTTGTGCACCGCCACCGTGTCGTCGTCGATGCGGGCGCCGAGCATCGGGGCGATCTTCTTGTGTCGGAGCACCTCGGCGAGCACCGCGCGATCCAGGCTGACCAGCGTCAACCCGTGCGCGGGATGTTTGACCAGTTGCAGCCGGCCGTAGCGGCCCATGGTGTCGACGATGTCGACCAGCAGCGGCTGCGGCACCGGATAGCGCGAATGCGATACCAGCGCGTCGACCACCTGTTCGGCGTCGTGACCGGCCGCGCGGGCGTTCCACAACGCCAGCGGGGTGATGCGGTAGGTGTGTACGTGTTCGGGTGCGCGCTCGAGTTCGGCGAACGGCGCGATGGCCGCGCGGGCCGCGCCGGCCTGCTCGTGGTCGACCTCGAGCAGCACCGTCTTGTCGGACTGCACGATCAGGGGGCCGTCGGTCATGGGCGGTCCACCGTGCCTGGTACGGGGAAGTGCATTCGGTCCATTATTCCGAATCGGTCCGACATGCGCGGAACGCGGTGAGCACGCCGAGCCCGGCGACCGCGGTGAACCCCAACAGCAGGTGCCGGACCGGCCCGAGATATCGGCTCAGTCGTCGGCCGACACCACCGAGGTGACCCGGTGAATGGCGAACTCGCGCACCCGCCCGGCCGCGGGGTCGTATGCGGTCAGCTGCCCCCCGCGCACGTTGATCGGCGCCACCACCCGCTGTGTGGCCACGCCCGCGGGGTCGACGTACCCGATCACCACCGAGGTCTGCCCGATCGCGGCCTCCTGCAGCTGGGTGATGGCCACCGCGGGGTCCAGGCGCACCTTGGCGAACGGACCCGCCGCCACCTTGCGCAGCACCGCCACGATCGCGCCCAGGGTCTGGGCGGTGGGTGGTGTGGGCGCGCGGTACACCCGGCGCCGGGTCGGTGCGGTGACCCGGGCGCCGCGCGCGGTGATGTCGACGACGGTGCCCGTCGAATCCTCGGCGGCCGGGGCGAACCCCGCCTCGCGCAGCGCGGCGAGCACATCGGAGATAGGCGCCTGCGATACCGCGACGGTCGGTGCCAGCACCCGAAGCTCCAACCGGACCGCACCGGGTGCGGCCACCGCCTGGGCCAGCAGGGCCGGATCCTCGCACCGCACGAACGACGACGCCATCCCGACCCGCAGCTGGCCGTGCCGGCGGGCCACATCGTCGATGAGATAGGTCAAGCCTTGCGGCACGGGTGTTTTGGAATGCTTCTCGAAGAACGTGTGCAGTTCGCTCGCGGTCCGCCCGCCGTCAAGGGCCCGGCGGACCGAGGGTTCGCCGATCCGGTACACCATCGCCGCGCCTGCGGATTCGACGACGGCCACCTCGGCCAGCTGCTCGGCCAGGTCCCGCTGCAGCGGCCCCGGCACGATCACCGTCAGGTCGGCCTGCAGCAGGAAATGGTCGAGGGGTGTGGGCAGCGCCTTGCCCATCGCCGCCAGCACATCCTCGTCGGGGTCGCCGGCGAGCAGCCCCCGCCCCGGCGTGCTGATCGCGCCGCGGCCCACCATCCCCACCGCGTGTGCCTCGGTGAGCAGGTCGGCGACGGTGCCCGGCTGCAGCCGCATGGCCCAGCGCGGACGCCGCCAGATCATCGCCCGCGATGCCTCGGGTGCGTCGACACCGGTGCCGGGTTCGAGCTCGGCCAGCACCGTCAGCAGCAGCCTGCGGTCCAGCGGGGCGGCCGTCGAATACAGCGAATCCGCGAGCGCGGCAAACGGTTTGGCGTCCGGACCGCGGGTCCCGATCAGTGACGGCCGTGCCGGTAGCTCCAGCCAGGTCGAGGCCAGCAGGTGCCAGCGGGTCGCGGTCGGCGATTCCACGAACCGGTCGGCGGCCACGGTCGGCGCCCAGTACGGGCCGGTGCCCTCGCCCGGGTCCGGGTCGGGCATGCCCGCCGCGATCAGCCCGGCCGCCGCGGCCAGTTCGGCCAGCAGCCCGAGCCTGGGCTCGTCGATGCCGGTGGCCTTGGCCAGCCGTTTCACGTCGCGTACCCCGAGCCCGCCGCTGCGCAACTCAGGAACCGGTGTGGCGCTGAGGGTTTCGATCAGCAGCTCGACCTCGCGCAGCAGGTCGATGGCGGCGCCCGCGGCCACCGCGTCGGCGTCGGCGGCCGTCGTCGTGCGCACCGCGAGGTCGGGTGCGGTCAGCTGCACCGGACCGGGCACCTCGCCGCGCAGAGACTGGCCCACCAGGCGCGGCAGGATCACGGTCTCGGAGTCGAGCCGACGCAGCAGCCCGGCCTCGATCAGCCGCGGCACCGGCCGGTCGGGCGGGGTGTCGGGCGCGGCGTCGCGGGTGCGGCCCACCGGCGACCCGTCCAGGAGCCGCGCCAGCAGCTCGCCCTGGGGCTGGTCGAGGCTTTCCAGCTGAGCGGCGATCTCGTCGGCCCCGCGGTCGTCGGCCTCGGTCACCGCCTGGCCGGGATACCACGGCAGCCCGGTGCCGGCCTCGGGTGCCACCCGCACCGCCGTCTCACCCCACACCAGCGCCTGTTCACCCAGATCGGCCAGCGCCGCGGTGACCGTCGCGGCATCGGCCCGGTCACCGAGCAGCCCGGTCACCTCCGCGACCGGGACCGCGGCGGTGTCGGCATGCAGCACCAGCAACGCGTCCAGTACGGCGAGATGCAGGAAGTCCAGCCCGTCGGTGGCGGCCTTGACCGATTGCCGCGATGTGGCCCTGGCGGCCAGCGCGGCGAGGGTGCCGGGTGGGGGCTGGCTGAGGTCGGGCCGCAGCTCCAGCAGGCGGACCAGTTCCGCGTCGGAGCGTTCGGCCAGCCAGGCGCCCAGCGGGACGCCTGCCACCGGGGGACTCTGTGCGGTCATATGCTGACCAGCGTAAAGCAGCCTGCCGGTCTCGCCACCGGCGCAGCGGCCTGCAACAATGTGGGCGTGGCTGACAACAAGAAGAATCAGTACGTCGACAACGGCTGGCCGGTCCTCGGCGACGGTGACGATCACGCCGTGAGCGAACTCGCCACCGACCGGACGGGTGCGCTGTCCCCGTTCGGCGATGTGATCTTCCCGCTGCCGGCCGAGGACCTGCCGTTCATCCAGACGGTCACCGTCGTCAACAGGTAACCGTGGGACTGTCGCACCTCGACGAATCCGGCGCGGCGCACATGGTCGACGTCGCCGCCAAGGCCGTGACCGTGCGCACCGCGACCGCCGCGGGCACGGTGTCGACGCGGCCCGATGTCGTCGCGCTCATCGCCTCCGGCGGCCTGCCCAAGGGCGACGCCCTGGCCACCGCACGGGTGGCGGGCATCCTGGCGGCCAAGCGGACGCCCGACCTGATCCCGCTGTGCCACCAGTTGGCGCTCACGGGTGTCGACGTGGACTTCGGGATCGGCGAGGCCGCGGTGGACATCACCGCGACCGTGCGCAGCACCGACCGCACCGGGGTGGAGATGGAGGCGCTGACGGCCGTCAGCGTCGCGGCCCTGACCCTCTACGACATGATCAAGGCCGTCGACCCCGCCGCGCGCATCGACGATATTCGGGTGCTGCGCAAAGAAGGCGGTAAAACTGGTTTGTGGGAAAGACCAACGGAGTAACACATTCGGCCCGGGTCGTGATCGCCTCCACCCGGGCGGCGGCCGGGGTGTACGACGACCGCACCGGCCCGATGATCGTCGGCTGGCTGGCCGATCGCGGCTATGACGTCACCGAGCAGATGGTGGTCGCCGACGGCGGTGCGGTCGCCGAAGCGTTGCGGGCCGCGCTCGCCGAACACGTCGACCTGATCATCACCTCGGGCGGGACCGGCATCTCGCCGACCGACGCCACCCCGGAGGCGACCCGGTCCGTGCTGGACTACGAGGTCCCCGGGGTCGCCGACGCGATCCGCCGCGCCGGGAGCCACAAGGTGCCGACCTCGGTGCTCTCGCGCGGTGTGTGCGGGGTCGCCGGCCGCACCCTGATCGTGAACCTGCCGGGCTCGCCGGGCGGCGTCAAGGACGGGCTCAAGGTCCTCGACGATGTGCTCGAGCACGCCCTGGATCAGTTGGCGGGCGGGGACCACACCCGATGAGCGCCACCGTGATCCGGGTCGACCTCACCGAGGAGCCGCTCTCGCTGACCGGCTACGAGGCGCTCGTCGCGCATGAGGCGGCAGGGGCCGTCGTCGGATTCGCCGGGGTGGTGCGCGATCACGACGGCGGCAGGCCGGTCACCCGGCTGGAGTATTCGGCACACCCCACGGCCCGGCAGACCCTCGAGGATGTGGCCGCCGAGATCGCCGCGGACAGTGCGGGGGTGCGGGCCATCGCGGTCGGGCACCGCATCGGAGCCCTGCGGATAGGAGACGCCGCCCTGGTGGCCGCTGTGGCAGCGGACCATCGCAGGGCGGCGTTCGAAACCTGTGCCCGTCTCGTCGACACCGTCAAGGAGCGGTTACCGGTGTGGAAGCACCAGCACTTCGCCGACGGCACCGACGAATGGGTCGGTTCGGCCTGACCGGAACCGGGGGTCAGCCCTGGGCGAGCAGGGACTGCAGGTCGACGTTGCTCCCCAGGCCCTGGCTCTCGACGGCCTGCTGGACCCGCTCCACATAGGAGACCTCGGGCACCGGGGCCGGTTCGGGGTGGGCGGCCCACTCCGCGGGCTGAGCCGGAGCCGGACCCTGGTCCCAGTTCTCGGGGGCCGGGGTCGGCGGTGCGTCCGGTGCCGGGGCCGGCGGGGCCTCGGGGGCCGGGGGCAGCGGCGCATCCATGGGTGCGGGCGGCGGCGCGTCCGGTGCGGGCGGCAGCGGGGCCGCGAGGGCGTCGGCCGGGGCCGGCGGCGGGGCGAAGGGGTTCGGCAGCTCCGGCAGGGGCGGCAGCTCGCCGTTCACGGCGGGGGCGTCCAGCGCGGCGGGTTCGGGTTCGGAGACCACGTTGCGCGGGGTGGAGCCGGACAGGCCCGTGCCACAGACCGGCCATGCGCCCTTGCCCTGGCTGGCCAGCACCCGCTCGGCGACCGCGATCTGCTCGTCCTTGGTGGCCATGTAGGCCGACGGCGCGTACTCGCCGCCACCGTTGGAGGACCAGGTGCTCGGCGAGAACTGCAGGCCACCGTGGTAGCCGTTGCCGGTGTTGATGGCCCAGTTGCCGCCGGACTCGCAGCTGGCGACTCGATCCCATTCGCCGTCGGTCGCGGCGCCGGCCTGACCGGCCATGGCGAGGCCGCCGCCACCGATCACAGCGCCGGTGAAGGCGATCTTGGCGACGTTCTTTGCTGATGAAGACGAAGTGGGCTTGCGATGCCGTCCACTCATAAGCGTGAAGGTCCTCTCGTATGCGCCCACGAGGTCAGCTGTCGGGTTCGGGGGGAGAGGTCCCCGGCCGTCGACGCCGAAACGACGACGGCTTCACCCCAAGGGGCCGCACGCGGCTCCTGGTCCTGAATTAAATCGGTGGACCGGTTGGGTCCCCCGCCTCCATCCTTGTGGTTCGTAGTTAACCCCGCCCGATGGATGGAGCTCGGCGCGCCGGACGGGGTGGGTCAACCGATTAGGGTCCGTTGACTTGGGAATGAACGGTAACCGGTCCGGGCAATCGAGTCACCTTTTCTGGGCTCGGGCGTTTTCGGCCCCGGCAAAGCTTAAAAGAGCGTTAAAGGTGCAGGTTGCTGGAGCGTTTCCGCAGGTCGTTGCCCCGCTCCACCGTGTTGTAGCCAGCTCGTGACCATTTCGTTATGTGACGCATATCACGTTATCCGCCGGCGAAAGGGGGCAACACATCGACGGTCTGCGACGTTACTAAGCGCTGCTCACTGTCTCGGACCGCCACCCCGTCGCACAGGTATGAGCAGCGTTTGAGCACGCGCGCCAGCTCGGCGCCGCGGCCGGCGAGTCGCTCGGTGAGGGCCGTGACGGTCGTTCCGGTGGCGATATCTAACGTTTCGGTATCAACTCCGGCGGCGGCCGCCGCCGCCGCGAAATATCGGACGGTGATCCGCATCGTGGTGGGCGTCCCGGTCACTGCCGCCTCACCCGCCGATCGCGCTCATCGGGCGTCCCGGCTGCACGAAATCCGGATCGTTGATGCCGTGGCCCGCGGGCTTTGCCCACATCGCCGCCCGCCAGGCCGATTCGATCGCGTCGTCACCGGCATCACCGCGCAGCAGGTCGCGCAGATCGGTCTCCTCCTGAGAGAACAGACAGCTGCGGATCTGGCCGTCGGCGGTCAGGCGGGTGCGGTCACAGGCCCCGCAGAAGGCGTCCGACACCGACGCGATGATCCCGACCCGGCCCGTCGCGCCGGTCTGGCGGTCGTGCACCCGCCACAGCTCGGCGGGCGCCGACCCGCGCGGTGCCGGATCGGGCTCCAGCTCGAAGTGCTGCCGCAGGGTGTCCAGGATCCGGGCGGCGTCGATCACCGCGTCGCGACGCCAACTGTGGCCGCCGTCCAGCGGCATCTGCTCGATGATGCGCAGCTGATAGCTGTGCTCCAGGCAGTACCGCAGCAGCCCCACCACATCGTCGAGTCCCGAGACCGGATCGAGCACCGCGTTGACCTTGACCGGTTCCAGCCCGGCGGCTCTGGCCGCGGCCAGCCCGGCCAGCACATCGGCCAGCCGGTCGCGGCGGGTGATCCGGGCGAAATGCGCGGCGTCGAGGGTGTCCAGCGACACGTTGATCCGGTCCAGGCCGGCCTGCCGCAGCCCGGCGGCCTGCCTGGCCAGCCCGATCCCGTTGGTGGTCAACGTGATCTCGGGGCGCGGCGTCAGCGCCGCTGCGGCCGCCACCACCTCCTGGAGGTGGCGTGCGACCAACGGCTCGCCGCCGGTGAACCGCACGCTCCGGACGCCGAGCCGGGTGACCGCGATGCGCAGCAGCCGGGCCAGCTCGGCCGCACTCAGCAGGCTGTCGCCGGGCAGCCAGTCCAGCCCCTCGGCGGGCATGCAGTAGGTGCAGCGCAGATTGCACCGGTCGGTCAGCGACACCCGCAGGTCGGTGGCGACGCGGCCGTAGGTGTCGATCAGCGGGCCGTCGGTGGGCGCCGGATCGGTGGGCGGGCCGCTGGGCCGCTTCACGGCGGGCAGCCCGAGCGCGGTCACTGCCATTGCGCCACCTGCTGCGGACGCGGGGGATCCACCGGCACGATCTCCTTGCCCAGCGGCAGCAGAGATATCGGGATCAACTTGAGATTGGCCGCGGCCAGCGGAATCCCGATGATGGTGATGGCCATGGCGGCGGCGGTCACCACGTGGCCGATGGCCAGCCAGATGCCGAACAGGATCACCCAGATGATGTTGCCGACGAGCGCGCCGGGCCGGGTGCCCGGCTTGTCGACCAGGGTCCGGCCGAACGGCCACAGCGCGTAGGACGCGATGCGCAGCGAGGCGAAACCGAACGGGATCGTGATGATCAGGACGAAGCTGATGAGCGCGGCCACCAGGTATCCGAGGGCCAGCCACAGGCCGCCGAAGACCAACCAGATGACATTCAGGATTACGCGCATATCGCCTGCATCTTCTCCTTGAGCGGTCCCGTCAGCCTACCGACTAATCAAGGTGAAGGCCGCCGTCCGGTCCTAGTAGGATCACCCCAACGCGTCCCGGCGCACCGGGGCGCTTACTTGTGTTGAGCTAGATGACGAGCGGGTGAGAACCAGTGCCGACCGGCAAGGTTAAGTGGTACGACGCCGAAAAGGGCTTCGGCTTTCTGTCCCAGGAAGAGGGCGAGGACGTCTACGTCCGGTCCTCGGCGCTGCCCGCGGGGGTCGAGGGACTCAAGGCCGGCCAGCGCGTCGAGTTCGGGGTGGCCGCAGGCCGCCGTGGCCCACAGGCATTGAGCCTCAAGCTCATCGACCCGCCGCCCAGCCTGAGCCGGACCCGCCGGGAGGCCGAGCGTCCCGAGCACAAGCACACACCGGATGAACTGCACGGCATGGTCTCGGACATGATCACGCTGCTGGAGGACATCGTCCAGCCCGAGCTGCGCAAGGGGCGTTACCCCGACCGCAAGGTGGCCCGCCGGGTCTCCGAGGTGGTCAAGGCCGTCGCGCGGGAACTCGACGCCTGACCCGCCCGACGGGGGACACTGGGACCATGGCCCAGGGTTCATACGTCGCCGACAAGTCCGCATCGGGTGGCGAGTTCACTCGCGACACCAACTACATCACCACCCGGATCACCCGCGACGGGTCCGACGGCTATCCCGTCGAACCCGGTCGCTACCGGCTGATCGTGGCGCGGGCCTGCCCGTGGGCCAACCGCGCCATCATCGTGCGGCGGCTGCTCGGCCTCGAGGACGCGCTGTCCATCGGGTTCTGCGGGCCGACCCACGACCAACGCAGCTGGACCTTCGACCTCGACCCCGACGGGCTCGATCCGGTGCTGGGCATCCCGCGGTTGCAGGATGCGTACTTCAAACGCGACCCGAACTACCCCAAGGGCATCACCGTGCCCGCGATCGTCGAGGTGGCCTCGGGCGCGGTGGTGACCAACGACTTCGCCCAGATGACGCTGGACCTCTCCACCGAGTGGACCGCCCACCACCGCGAGGGTGCCCCGCAGCTCTATCCCGAGCCGCTGCGCGATGAGATCGACACCGTCGCCAAACGGGTCTACACCGAGGTCAACAACGGCGTGTACCGGTGCGGGTTCGCCGGCTCGCAGGAGGCCTACGACGCCGCCTACGACCGGCTGTTCGCCACGCTGGACTGGTTGTCGGACCGGCTGGCCGCGCAGCGGTATCTGGTGGGAGACACCATCACCGAGGCCGATGTGCGGCTGTTCACCACGCTGGCCCGGTTCGACCCGGTGTATCACGGCCACTTCAAATGCAACCGGTCCAAGCTGACCGAGCTGGACGTGCTGTGGGCCTACGCCCGAGACCTGTTCCAGACCCCCGGATTCGGCGACACCACCGACTTCGTGCAGATCAAGCAGCACTACTACATCGTGCACGCCGACATCAACCCGACCCGGATCGTGCCCAAGGGGCCCGACCTCGCCGACTGGTTGACGCCGCACGGCCGGGAGGTGTTGGGCGGCAAGCCGTTCGGCGACGGCACTCCGCCGCCGCCTACCCGCGAGGGTGAGCGGGTGCCGGCCGGCCATTCCGCCGGGTAGACCGCCGCCTCATGATTTCCACTCCGTGCGGATCGACCACTCGGCGTGCGGCAGTTCGAACACCTCGCCGGTCTGGTCCTGGGCCAGCGTCAGCAGCTGCACCGCCAGGCCGGTCAACCGCCCGCGCTGCGGGTCGACGGTCGGGATGGTGACGGCCAGCGTGGTGTTCGGCCGGAACACCGAAACCGTTGTGTCGATCGGGTTCTCGTACACCCGCAGCAGCCGCCACGGGGCCCGGCCGATCGTCGAGGGCACCGAGAGCTGGACCGGGTTGTCCTCGTCGACCGGCAACTGCCCGGCGTCGCGCGGCATCTGACAGTTGTTCAGGTCGAGCACGGGGCAGTACCGGAACGGCCCGACCCGGCTCAGATGCCCGTGTGAGTAGGCGCTGATCTGCGGCAGCCGGTCGCCCCCGGACCGGCTCAGCTGCCAGACGCCGACCGCGGTGCCCGCGATGGCCAGCACGACGACGGCGGCCAGGATCGCCAGGGTCCGCTTCACCGAGATCCCCTCGGCGCCGCCACCGTCGGATCTCCGCCCTCGGGGGCGGCCAGCACCGGACGATTGCCGCCGAAACCGGGGATCAGGGATTCGCCGCGATAGCTCACGACGGTCTGGGCGAGGCCGAGTATCAGCACCGCAGTGATGGTAGTGAACCCGATCGAGAGGTCGGTGTAGATCAGCACCCCGGTCGCGCCGCCGGCCACCCAGGCCAGCTGCAACACCGACTCCGAACGCCCGAAGGCCGAGGCCCGCGACGCCTCGGGCAGATCGTCCTGCAGCGAGGCGTCCAGCGAGGCCTTGGCGATCGCGCTGGCCCCTGAGGTGATCAGGGTGGCGCCGGCGGCCACGAACAGATTGCCGGTCAGCGCGGTGGCCAGCGCGGCCGCCGTGACCGCGGTCGCGGCGCGCACCACCATCTGGGCCGGGTGGCCCAGCTTGAGCCGGGCCGCGGTGACATTTCCGGCGAAGTTGCCGATGCCCGCGGCCGCCCCGATCAGTCCGAGGATCAGCAGCTGTTCCCAGCCGGTGGCGTCGTGCGATTTGGCGACGAATGCCGGGTAGAGGAACAGGAAACCGACCATCACCTTGATCGTGCAGTTGCCCCACAGCGCGGTGATGGTGTTGCGGCCCATGGGCTGGCGCGTCGCCTCGGGTTTGTCGCCGGGACGGCGGTGCGGCTCGCCGACGGAGCCGTGGTAGCTCAGCGTCGTGGGCACCTCGCCCTCGGTGACCTCGACCCACTTCGGTATCCGCATCGACAGCACCGCACCGGCAACGCTGACCGCGACGATGGCGTACAGCGCCCCGGGCAGCCGGGCCAGGCCGAACAGGTATTCCGCGCCCGCCGCGATGCCGCCGCCCACCACGGTCCCGCCGAGCAGGCCGAACGTGGTGAGCCGGGAGTTCACCCGGACCAGGTCGATGGACTGCGGCAGCACCCGTGGTGTGACGGCGCTGCGCAGCACCGAGAAGGATTTGGACAGCACCATCATGCCCAGCGCACACGGGTAGAGCACCCAGGACGGATAGCTGCCGGTGGCGCCGTCGTAGTTGGCGATCAGCATCACGATGAGCCCGGTGCGCAGGGCGAACGAGGCGGCCAGCGCCACCCGGCGGCCGTGCTGCAACCGGTCCAGCGCCGGGCCGATCAGCGGGGCGATCACCGCGAACGGGGCGATGGTGATCAGCAGGTACAGCGCGACCTTGCTCTTGGATTCGCCGCTGGCCGCGGCGAAGAACAGCGTGTTCGCCAGGGCCACGGCCATCGCGGCGTCGACGGCGAAGTTGGCCACCACGGGCCAGGTCAGCGCGGTCATGCCGGATTTGTCGGCGCCGTCGGCGGTCGCGGCGCGGTGCACGAACCCGTACATCCGGGTGCCCATTTCGCGGCTGCGGGCGGCCGCGGCGCGCGTCACGGTGACGCGTTCCGCGCCGTCCGGTGGCGGGTCGGACCGGCGTTCCGACCGGTCCGTCTCGTCGTCCAACGGCGGCAGCCAACGGTTGGCGCTGGGCCCCGCGCCGCGGTGCGACCTGCGCGGGGTCTCGTCGCTGGGATAGTTGGCCATCCCGGGGTGCTCCGCGCCACGATCGGCGGGCGGCCGCGGCGGGTAGTAGGTCACGTCTCGATTCTCTCTTATCCGGGTCGGCGTGGTGCACAAGGCAACCGGTGTGGCCCTAGGTTGCGCCGGTCAGGCACTATGGATGCGATGGAAAGTGTGATCGAGCCTGCCGAGCAGGCACCAACCGATTCGGCGGCCGTGCCGCAGGGCCTGGAGTCGGTGCTGTTGGGTGCCGTCGACCAGGCGCGTGCGGCGCTGGCCGAGTTCGGCGGCGAGGACACCGTCGGGGAGTACCTGGGTGCGGGCTTCGAGGATCCGAGCTCGGCGACGCACCGCTTCCTGGCCGATCTTCCGGGCTATCGGGGCTGGCAGTGGGCCGTCGTGGTGGCCGCCTACCCGGGCGCCGACCACGCCACGATCAGTGAGATCGTCCTGGTTCCCGGTCCGACGGCGCTGCTGGCGCCGCGGTGGCTGCCCTGGCACGAGCGGATCCGGCCCGGCGATCTGGGGCCGGGCGACCTGCTGGCCACGCCGCCCGACGACCCGCGACTGGTACCCGGCTTCATGGCCAGCGGCGACCCGCTGATCGACGACACGGCGGTGGAGCTCGGCCTGGGCCGGCGCCAGGTGCTCGGTGAATGGGGCCGGGCCGGCGCGGCGCAACGCTGGCACGACGGCGAATACGGGCCGGGCTCGGCGATGGCCCGGTCCACCCGGCGGGTCTGTCGGGACTGCGGTTTCTATCTGCCGCTCGGCGGGGCCCTCGGCCCGATGTTCGGGGTTTGCGCCAACGATCTGGCCGCCGACGGTCATGTGGTCGACGCCGAATACGGGTGTGGGGCCCATTCGGACACGCCGCAGCCGCCCGGTTCCGGATCGCCGATGTATGAGCCCTACGACGACGGCGTGCTCGACGTCGCCGAGGGCAGCGCTGCCGAGTAGGCCGCCGGTTACCGCTCGGCGACGGCCTTGATCCGGGCCAGCGATTCGGTCATTCCGTCGACCAGTTCGTCCTCGAAGCTCGGGACTCCGCCGAAGAATGCGTTGACCATGGCGTTGGACACCGCGGTCGTGCCGTTCTCGGCGTGCCGGCTCTCGGTCACCCGGGTGCCCGCCTCGGTCGGTTCGAGCTCATAGCACCAGATGGTGTTGTTGGCGTCGACCCGGAACGCCAGCTTCTGCTCCGGGATGACCTCGAGGATCCGGGAGGTGGTCGGCCAGAACATGAACCCGCGGCGGTTCAGGTTGACCGTGCGCGCCCCCGGCCGCAACGGGCCGAATGTCTTCATCAGCCGGCACTGCGGGCTCCAGTCCGGCATCCGGCTCAGGTCCGAGATCAGCCCCCACACCTTGGCCACCGGTGCGTCGATGTCGATATGTGCCTGTAACAGTGGTGCCGCCATGGTTCTCCTCAGGTCAAACCGCTTTGGGCGCCGCGGGATCCGCGACGCACCGCCCGACGTTGGGACAGGAAGATCGATGTGCCCAGCACCCCGATGGCCAGGCCGGCGACCGCGTAGGGCCGGCAGCCGTGCAGGTCGGCCACGGTGAACGCCAGCACCGCCGCGATCAGCCAGCCCACGGCGATCACCACGATCACCGGCCACGGTTCCAGCAGCGCGGCCGGCAGCGGCGGGGGCTGGGGTCCCGCCGGATCGGCTGCGTCCTGCGCGTCGCGGGTCATCGTCCACTAACCTAGCCGACGCAGGCCCAAGCATTGGTCCTGGTTTCAGCCCTTTACCCGCCGAGGCTCAGTATTATTTGCGATGTGAAAGACCCGGAGGCTCGGCTCGCGAGCGACCTGGCCCTGGCCGTTGTCCGCTTCGCCCGTCAATTACGGGTCCGCCGTTCAGATTCCCCGATATCGCTGACCCAGCTGTCGGCGCTGGCGACCCTGACCAAGGAGGGCGCGATGACGCCGGGGGCGTTAGCTGTCCGTGAACGCGTGCGTCCGCCGTCGATGACGCGGGTGCTGACCTCGCTGGCCGAGCAGGGGCTGGTGGCGCGGGCCGCGCACCCGGTCGACGGGCGCCAGATCGTCGTCACGGTGTCCCCGGCCGGCGTCGACCTGGTGCAGGCCGAGCGCCGCGCCAGCCAGGAGTGGCTGCTGGAGCGGCTGGCCCGGCTCGACCCCGACGAGCGCAGAACCCTGGTGGCCGCGGCCGACCTGATGTCGGCCATGGTCGACGAGGGTGCGTGAGCCCGCTGCAGGTCATCGACATCGAGGATCCGGCCGACCCGCGCCTTGACGATTTCCGCGACCTCAACAGCGTGGACCGCCGCCCGGACCTGCCCACCGGCAAAGGCCTGGTGATCGCCGAGGGTGTGCTCGTGGTGCAGCGCATGCTGGCCTCGCGGTTCGTGCCCCGCGCGCTGCTCGGCACCGACCGGCGGCTCGCCGAACTCGCCGCCGACCTCGACGGTGTCGAGGTCCCCTATTACCGGACCGGTGCCCAGGTGATGGCCGATGCGGTGGGTTTTCACCTCAACCGTGGCGTGCTGGCCTCGGCCTCGCGCCCGGCGCAGCTGCCGGTGGCCGAGGTGGTGGATGGCGCGCACACCATCGCGGTGCTGGAGGGCGTGAACGATCACGAGAATCTGGGGTCGATCTTCCGCAACGCGGCGGGCCTCGGGGTGGATGCGGTGGTGTTCGGGTCCGGATGCGCCGATCCGCTGTACCGCCGCGCCGTGCGGGTGTCGATGGGCCACGCCCTGCTGGTGCCGTTCGCCAGGGCCGCCGACTGGCCCGGTGACCTCGAGCTGTTGCGGGAAAAGGGTTTTCGTTTGCTGGCGATGACGCCGGATCCGGCCGCCGAGACGCTGCCCGCGGCGATGGACCGGCTCGCCGGGCATCCGGCGGCGATCCTGGTGGGGGCCGAGGGGCCCGGCCTGACCGAGCCGACGATGCGGGCCAGCGATGCGCGGGTGCGGATCCCGATGGCGCGCGGCACCGATTCGCTCAACGTCGCGACGGCCGCCGCGCTGGCGTTCTACGAGCGGGCCAGGCAGGCCGGCTGAATCGCGCGCTAGATTGGCAGCGTGACCGACGATTCCACGCCATGGGCCACCGGGCTGGCCGTGGCCGGTTTCGTGGCCGCGGTCCTGGCCGCCGCGATCGTGGTGCTCGGCATGGGGTTGCTGCGGGTGCACCCGCTGCTCGCCCTCGGACTGAACATGGTGGCGGTCGGCGGGCTGGCCCCGACGGTGTGGGGCTGGCGCCACCGTCCGGTGTGGCGCTGGTTCGTGCTGGGCTCGGGCGTCG